>JAXJVE010000248.1:0-12685 GCA_036308705.1 Acutalibacteraceae bacterium | reverse complement strand
GTTATAATCTCGTCATCTGCTATTGAGCTGAGGCCGTCGGGCAGAAATGAGGGATTTTTGTTTTCATTATTAGCCATTTTGTTTTCCTCCGTTCAGGGTTGCTCCCGTCACTCTTAGTTTGGACTGGGCTGCCATTTTTCGGCATTTTTATAGGGGTTTGCCTTGCCTTTGCTGTTGTACCACACCTGAGGTCTGCGGTAATCGGGGTTGTCCTTTACAAGAGAAGTGTCAATGCTCTCGCTCTCACCTTCGTGAAGAAGCCTTGCAACAACAACAAGTCTTGTATCAACGCTTGCACCGTAGTCATAAATGCAGGTTGAAAGGGTGATTATTTTATCAGTCGGCTCAAGCGAAACGCCTGTATCATAGAGCTTACGCTGATTTACCTGTTCAATATAGCCGACCATATTGTTATCGCTCATATCGGGATAAATATAGTTGAACATATAGCCGTTATCGTCCTTGGGCTGAGTTGATGAATAGAAAACGGCACAGATTTTATAGGTATATTCTTCGGTAAGAGTGCTGTATTTTATGATGGGATTTGCGATAAAATGGTTCATGCTTCTGTAGTCATAAAGCGAGCGGAATGCCTGCTTGGGCACGCCCGAAACCTTGCCTGTTGTATGACCGTGAATAACCATATTCTTTGAAAGACCGTTGGGTAAGCAGCGGTAATCAAGATAGAGATTGCCGTAGTTATCGGATGAGGTTTCGTATGTTGTTTTTTCGTAGAAATCTTTTTTGAGATAGTAGTTGTTGTCGCTGCCCTGAAGCACTGCGGTGTCAAGCTCTGTGCCCGGGATTGAGAGCCAGCCGACAAGATTATTGTTTATTGCGTATGCAGCCTTGAGCTCGTTGCGTATACCGCCGTCGGGGTATTTTACAGATTTCATATCGTTTGAAACGATTTTATCAAGGTTTGCCGAGAGAGTATCCGCCTCAACGCCCTGTGCAAGCACAAGACCTGCGGTTTTTTCGTCAATTACCGAGCCGTCGGCGGGCTTTTTGTTGAAATTCATAACTGAAAGCACAATCAGAAGCACCGATACAGCCGCAAAAACGGCAGAAAGAACGGAGCAAATGATTACAGGTGATTTTTTATTCATCTTTTTTCCTCCAGATAAATTCTTACAAGATTCAGGGCACGTGAAGAGTTGACATAGCGGTTATATTCTCTGTCATTTCTGCCCGTTTCAATTTTTTCGCAGATTTGTTTGTCCCCCGCATCAAGGGCGATGTAGCAAAGACCGACGGGTTTGTTTGTACCGTCGCTGCCCGGCCCTGCGATGCCTGTTACGGATATTCCGATATCCGCACCCGAAACACGGCGTATGCCCGCCGCCATTTCTCTTGCGGTCTGCTCACTGACCGCACCGTATTTTTCAAGAGTTTCTTTTCTGACCCCGAGCACCTGCTGTTTAACCTCGTTTGAATAGGTTATCGCACCGTAGCCGAAAACCGAGCTTGCACCGGGGATATCGGTTATTCTTTTGGGAATATATCCCGCAGTACAGCTTTCAGCGGTTGCAAGAGTCATATTTTTTTCTTTGAGAAGCTCAACAACCCTCTCTTCGATGCTTTCGCTGTCGATACCGTAAACAAAGCTGCCGAGTCTTGATTTTATCTCATCAATAACGGGCACGCAAAGCTCTTCCGCCTCGGCTTCGCTGCCTGCCTTTGCGGTAACTCTGAGAAGTGCCTCGCCTTTTTTGGCGTATGGGGCAACGGTGGGATTTTCGTTCTCCAGCAAATCAGAGCAGATTTCCACCATTGCACTTTCGCCGATGCCCATAGTCCTCACCGTATGAGAAACTATTGCACCTTCGGAATATTCCGCAAGGTAGGGCACGGCATATTCTTTATACATCGGTGCCATTTCATAGGGCGGGCCCGGAAGAATGATGACGCATTTGCCGTTTTTCTTAAGACCAAGACCGGGTGCGGTACCGTTGTGATTTTCAAAAACATCGCCGCCGACGGGCACATAAGCCTGCCTGAGATTGCTCTCGGGCATATCGTAGCCCTTTGATGCAAAATATGACTTTATGCCGTCTGCGATTTTTTCGTCAAGAGTCAGCTCAAAGCCCATAACCTCGCAGCAGACATCTCTTGTAATATCGTCTGCAGTAGGGCCGAGACCTCCCGTTGCGATAACGATATCGCTTCTGCCGAGAGCCGTTGTAAGTGCGGCGGCAAGGCGTTCGGGATTATCGCCGACTGTTGTATGCCTGAGAACGGATATGCCGAGCTTTGCAAGTTCAACCGAAAGATATCTTGAATTTGTGTTAAGAATATCGCCGAGCAATATCTCCGTACCTACGGAAAGTATTTCGCAAACTGACATACTGTTTCTCCTTTCAGTCGAGTGAATAGTGAATAATGAATAGTGAACAGTTAAGGGTGGGCGTTGCCCACACCCAAAATATAAACGGGTAAGGGCGAAGCCCTTCCGAAACTTTTCATTCTTCACTTTTCATTTTCAATTAATAAGCATTAATCGGCACGAAGCGTGCGTTCTCTGCGGCTTCTTTAACGAGCCTGTCCACATCGAGTGCCTTTTCGCACTCCTCAACATAGTCGAGAGTGGGCTTTGTTCTGGGGTGTTTGGGAGTAAACACCGTGCAGCAGTCCTCATAGGGAAGGATTGATATATCAAAAGTTTCGATTTTTCTTGAAATTGCAACAACTTCGTCCTTATCCATACCGATAAGAGGACGGAATACGGGCATTTCGCAGACTGCATCCGTACAGGCGATTGCGGGCATTGTCTGGCTTGCAACCTGACCCACGCTTTCACCCGTGATGAGTGCACCCGCACGGTCTTTTGTTGCGATAATCTGAGAAACCCTCATCATCATACGTCGCATAATAACCGTGAATATATCTTCGGGGCAATTATCCTTGATAAGCTCCTGAATTTCGGTGAACGGAACAACCCAGAGAGTTATTCTGCCCGAATATTTGCTGACCTGCTTTAAAAGTGAATGAACCTTCTGCTCGGCTCTTTCGCTTGTGTAAGGGGGTGACGCAAAATGAATTGCGATAAGTTCAAGGCCTCTTTTTGCCATCATATAAGCGGCAACGGGGCTGTCGATACCGCCCGAAATAAGAACTGCCGCTCTGCCTGCCGAGCCTGTGGGCATACCGCCCGCACCTTTGATCTGCTTGCCGTGAATGTAGGCGTGAGTATCTCTGATTTCAACGGTAACAACCATATCGGGGTTGTGAACGTCAACAACAAGATGAGGGAATTTGCGAAGAAGATAGCCGCCTGTTTCCCTGCAGATTTCGGGTGAAGTATAAGGGAATTTTTTATCGGCACGCTTAGCCTCAACCTTGAAGCTTCTGATACCGAGAAGCTGGGGAGCCAGATATTCTTCGGCACTTCTCAGTATAGTTTCCATATCCTTTTCAACCGCCGCAGCCCTTGAAAAACCTGCAATGCCGAAAACCTTGCTCATACGCTCGATTGCTTCGTCGATATCAGCATTTTCATCGGGCTCTGCAATTATTGTTGACTGAGCGATTGTGAACCTGAATTTTCCCGCACTTTCGAGTCTGTGACGCATATTTTTAACAAGCATATCTTCAAAAGTTCTTCTGTTAAGACCTTTGAGGGCGAGTTCGCCGTTTTTTATAAGAATAATTTCCTTCATTGTTTAACTCCGTTTATTTTATTGCTCTGATTGTATTTTTACCTTCGGCAATGCCGAGTATGAGAGCATCAATTTCCTGAATTGTTGTGAATCTTGAAAAGCTGATTCTCAGAGGGCTGTCGAGCCTTCTGCGGTCAAGACCCATCTGCATAAGCACGTGGCTCTTTTTGCCCTTTGAACACGCTGAGCCGCTTGAAACGCAGATTCCCTTGCCTGAAAGGAAGTTGAGCATCGGCTCCGATTTTATTCCGAGAACGGAAATATTGGTTACATAGGGCAGAGCATCGGGGGGCGAGTTGATAACGATATCGCCGAGCTCTTCGAGTTTGGATACCATATAGTCCCTGAGCATTCTGATATGCTCAAGTTCTTTTTGCGGGTCGGGCAGAGCTTTTGCGGCGGCGGCGAAGCCTGCGATTGCGGGCATAGCCTCTGTACCCGGTCTGATTTTATTCTCCTGTTCACCGCCGAAGGTACGGGGTTTAATCTTGACACCCTTGCGGATATAGATTGCACCAACGCCCTTGGGGCCGTGGATTTTATGGGAGCTTATTGTCATAAGGTCAACGCCGAGAGTTGCGGGTTTCAGCGGCATTTTGCCGAAAGCCTGAACGGCATCGCAATGGATGAGAGCGGGCGAGCGAGCCATCATTGCGGCTCTTTTTGCCGCCTGTACGGGCATTATTGTTCCCACCTCGTTGTTGACGAGCATCATCGAAATAAGAATTGTGTTTGAATTGACTGCGGCATAGAGGTCTTTTTCGTTTATTCTGCCGTAGTTATCAACCCTGAGCCTGATAACCTCAAAGCCCTCTGCCTCGAGTTTGCTCAGCGTATCGTCGATACTTGAATGTTCAACGCTTGTTGAAACGATTCTTTTGCCCATACGCCGCATCTGATATGCCGCACCGTAAAGGGCAAGGTTGTTGCTCTCCGTACCGCCTGAGGTGAAGAAGATTTCTTCGGGTGCACAGGAGAGGCGTTTTGCAATTTCTTCTCTTGAATTATCGAGCAAATCCTTGGCTTCGTTGCCGATTGCGTGGAGTGATGAGGGATTGCCCCAGCACTTTGTCATTGCGTGCGAAACGGCGTTTACCGCCTCACAGCACGGTGCGGTTGTTGCACTGTTATCAAAATAGGCAAACATCATATCACATCCCCTCTGTCGGCACTAATCCCATTATAATAACAATATTTAAAACATTATACACTATTTTTACCCCACTTGCAATATATTTTTTAAAGGTAACGGAGGTACAGTACATTATATGCGGTAAAAACAGAACGGATATAGAAATAATACAACGGTCTGATTAACAAAAATAGGGTTAAATGTGAACAGATTTGAAAAAGTGCAAAGGGCAGAGCCCTTCCGAAACTTTGCACTTTACACTTTCAACTTTGCACTAAAAAAGCACCCCGAAGGGTGCTTTCGATTTATTCTTCTTCTTTTCCGAGGGCTGCTTTGCCTTCGGGAGTGTCACGGTAATACTGGGTTTTGGGGTTGGGATGCTTGGTTGAATTCCAGAGCTCTTCCGCAACGGGTGCCCAGGCGTTTGCGAATTTATCGCATTTTGAACAGAGATGCTCTGCACTCTCAGGCTGGATGAGGTCTGTTGACTTTGCACCCGTCTGAGCAATGATTTTTCTCAGACAGTCGGGATTTTCAAGCATCGGGCAGGGTCTGAGGTGGTTATCATTGAACGGCTGGTTGTGATAATATGCCATAAAGAGGGGGCTCTGAAGTGCCTCAAGAATTGTTTTTTCTCTGATATTTGAATCCGAATAGTGGATGAATACGCAAGGCTCCATATCGCCCTCTGAGTTGATGTGGATATAGTTTCTGCCGCCTGCGATACAGCCGCCAACAAATTCGCCGTCATTCTGGAAGTCCATAATGAACATCGGATGACCCGTCTTGCTGTTTCTTGCTTCACGGATCCACTTATACATATAAACTCTCTGCTCGGGAGTGGGGATAAGGTCAACAACAGCATCCTTGCCAACGGGCATATAGTTGAAATAAAGGGCAAAGAACGCACCCTTTTCAACCATAAGGTCAAGGAACTCTCTGCTTGTAACAGAGGGGATGTTTGCACTTGTGTAGCAAACGGAAATACCGAAGAAAAGACCGTTCTTTTTAAGAAGATCCATAGCTTCGATTGTCTTTTTGTATGCGCCGTCACCTCGGCGGAAGTCGTTGCTCTCTTCTGAACCTTCAATGCTGAGTGCAAGGGCAATATTGCCCACGCTCTTCATATCGTCGCAAAGCTTCTGGTCGATGAGAGTTGCGTTTGTGTATGCAAGGAATGAGCAGTCGGGGTTTTCACGGCAGAGAGTGATGATATCGTCTTTTCTGATAAGGGGCTCACCGCCTGTGAGCATATAGTTATGAGCACCGAGTTCTGTGCCCTGATTGACGATGCTTCTCATTTCGTCGAGAGTGAGGTTTGACTTGTGGCCGTATTCGGCAGACCAACAGCCCTTGCATCTGAGGTTGCAGGCACTTGTGGGGTCAAAAAGAATTGTGAAAGGAATGTTGCACTTATATTTTTCTCTGTTTGCACGGACAGCCTTTGTACCGTTTACACTTGCACCGAGACCGAGAGCGAGAATCATATTTTTGATAACATTGCCGTCAACGTTGTTGATTACGTTCATGGCAAGCTGATGCCACACACTCTCCTTATCCTGAACAGCATTACGGAAAGCATCAAAGTTCTTCTGGGGAAAATGTGAACCCATAAGTTTTTCTGCAGCATCAATGAGCTTTATGATATTTTCTTCGGGGTTCTTTTTGACATACTTATAGATGCCGTCAAACGCCACAGAGAGAGATGCTCTCTCTATCTTCTCTTTCATTGTCATCATAATAAAACACTCCCAGACTATTAGACATATAAATAAACTATACCACAAAAATATGATTATGTCTACAACAATTTTTATTTTACATAATTCACTTTTCTTTATTCAGTTATAACGGGCGATTCGTGAATCGCCCCTACATATAAAATCGGTCATAGGCGGAGCCTATCCGAAACTTTGCACTTTGCACTTTTAACTTTACACTTAAAAATGGGTGTGGGCTTTGCCCACCCTTAACTCTTCACTATTCACTATTCATTATTCACTCAATTTCGTGCGATTCGTGAATCGCCCCTGCAAAAAAGTGCGTCACAAATAATTCTGAATTAAAAAACACCGCCGAAGCGGTGTTTTAAAAATTATAATTCAATTCTGATACATTCGTTGCCGAGAAGAGCGTTACTTACGCCGTCGGGCTGATGTCCGCCGATGTAAAGAGCAATTTTTCCGTCGGGAGCAACTCTTGTGCCGTCTTCGGTAACTGCCTTGAGCCAGTAGCCGTCAACTTCAAATTCAACGCTTGCCTTTTCGCCCGCTTCAAGTTCAACCGCCTTGATACCGCAGAGCTGGAAGTGGGGAGTAACTGTACGGCTGTCGGTAAACTGAGCGTAAACCTGAGCCTTTTCAACGCCCTTCATTGAGCCTGTGTTTGTGATATCAACGCTGATTTTAACGGTATCGCCGTCTGCCTGAGCGGTTGCGTTTTCATAAGCGAATGTTGTGTATGAAAGACCGTAGCCGAAGGGGAAGAGAGCTTCGCCGTTGATGTATCTGTAAGTTCTGCCGAGCATTGAGTAGTCCTCAAAATCGGGCAGGTCGTGGTCGCCTCTGTAAATTGTAACGGGGAGCTTGCCGCAGGGTGAGAAGTTGCCCGCAAGAAGGTTTGCAACCGCAAGTCCGCCGAGTGCACCGGGATACCATGCGTGGATAATTGCCTTCGCGTGGTTTGTTACCTTGTCGCCAAGGTCGATTGAGCTGCCGCACATAAGCACAACAACAACGTTTTCACAAACATCGCATACTGCCTCTGCAAGCTTCTGCTGAGTTTTGGGCAGATAAAGTGACTTCTTATCGCCGCAAGCGGTGTAGTCATTATCAAAACCTGTGTCCTCACCTTCAACCGAGCAGTCAAGACCGAGGGCAAGCACGGTAATATCAGCCGATGCTGCAGCCGCAACACCGTCGCTTATCATATTCTGGAAGCCTGACCAGTGGTTGGTTGCTTCTTCGCAGTAGTTTGAGCCTTTTTCAACGATGATTGAAGAATCTGTGAATACTCTGCGGATACCGTCTGCAACATTGATATATTCCGAAGCATAGCCGTTATAGTTGCCTTCAAGAGCGGTAACTGAGAGCGAGTTGGGGCCTACAACCGCAAGTCTGCCAACCTTTTCTTTATTGAGGGGAAGGAATGAATCCTTGTTTTTGAGAAGTACAAGGCACTGCTCGGCAGCCTTTTTGTTGAGAGCTTTATGCTCCTTACAGTCGAGCTTATCGTAGCCGAGGTCTGAATAAGGTCTTACCTCTTCAAATTCGCCGAGAAGGAAGCGGATTGTGTAAATTCTCTCAGCCGCAACGGTGATTTCGTCTTCTGTGATAAGGTCCTGCTCGTATGCGTCGATAAGAGCCGAATATGTTTCACCGCAGTTGAGGTCGCAGGTGTTTTTGAGGGCAACAGCCGCAGCCTCTGCCTTGGTTTCAACAAAATGGTGGTCTGAATAAATATCCCTGATTGCACCGCAGTCCGATACAACGTAGCCGTCGAATTCCCACTGTTTGCGGAGAATTTCGCCGAGAAGATATGTGTGAGCACAGCAGGGCTCGCCGTTTGTGCGGTTATACGCACCCATAACACCCGTTACACCCGATTTAACGGTTTTTTCGAATGCGGGGAGGTATGTTTCAAACATATCGTGGGGGTTTGCGATTGCATCAAAGCCGTGTCTTGTTGCTTCGGGGCCTGAGTGTACCGCAAAATGCTTTGAGCAGGCGGATGCCTTGAGGAATTCGCCGTCACCCTGAATACCCTTGATGAAGTGTGTGCCGAGGGTTGCGGTCAGATAAGGGTCTTCGCCGAAGGTTTCCTGACCTCTGCCCCAACGGGGGTCACGGAAGATATTGATGTTGGGTGCCCAGAAGGTAAGACCCTTGAAAATATCGTAGTCGTTATACTTGACGTGCTGATTGTATTTTACTCTGCCTTCGGTTGAAATAACGTCTGCAATTGTTTCAACAAGTTCGGGGTCGAAGGTAGCCGCCATAGCGATTGTGTGGGGGAAAACGGTTGCTGTGCCTGAACGTGCAACGCCGTGTGCACCCTCATTCCACCAGTTATATTCTTTAATACCGAGTCTTTCGATAGCGGGAGAATTATAGAGAAGCTGGGACATCTTTTCTTCTGCCGTCATCTGAGAAACGAGCTCTTTTGCCTTTGCTCTTGCCTGTTCTTTTGTCATTTGAAAAACCTCCTTAAAGGAACATACTGTCATAAATATAAACTAAAAAGTATTTGCCGTCAAGGTGAATAACAAAAAAAGTCTGAAGACAAAAAGTTTATTGAAATTATCACTTGTAATGCGGCTGAACAACTGATAAAATATTCAGGAATTTTATATGCGGAGCAATGAAAAATGAAAGATTATATTTTTGTTATTATTGCCGATTTGCTTTTTTCACTGCAGTTTTTGTTTAACCAGCAGTTCAGAAAACGCAACGGCGACGGTCTTGACCAGACCTTCACTTTTTCTATGTATACCAACGGAATCAGCTTTTTGATTCTGTTTATAATCAACGGATTCACGCTTAAAATCAACCTGATTTCGTTTGTGATTGCACTCATCTATTCAATAGTTATTCTCGGCTACAGCTATTCGGGGCTTAAATCGTTCGCAACGGCAAACCTCTCGGTTTATTCGATATTTGCAATGCTCGGCGGAATGATTCTGCCGTTTGCATACGGAGTTATTTTTAACAACGAAGGATTTTCGGTTTCAAAGGGTGCCTGCGTTTTGCTTATAGGCATTGCAACGGCTCTCAGCTTTGAAAAAGGCAAAAAGAACAGCAAAAATATCAAGTATTATTTTGCGGTATTCGTGCTTAACGGACTTGTCGGAGTGCTTTCGGCAATTCATCAGTCCGGAAACGGCGGTGCGGTTGACAGCGGCAGTTTTATGGAAACCGTCAACCTTTGCACATTCGTGATTTGCCTTGCTTTTCACCTTATTAAAAACAAAAAAATCCCCCTTCTTCCGCTTAAGGAAGTGGGGAATCTTACCTGCTATGCGGCGTGCAGCGGTATAGGAAATCTGCTCTGCCTGATTGCACTTACAAATATCCCCGCATCGGTGCAGTACCCGATAATAACGGGCGGTGTTATGGTTTTTTCAACGGTAATAAGCATTATCAGAAAAGAAAAACCCTCTGCAAAAACAATAATCGCAACGGCTGTTGCGTTCGGCTCAACAATATTGATGATGTTCTGAAAACAAAAAAGGGAGGCATTTGCCTCCCTTTTATAATTTTGATGCAAGATATGCCGCACCGAGTTTGTTGGCATCGTTGCCCATAAGGGCTTTAACGATTTTTACTTTGCCGAAGCTGCCCATCAGCTCTTTCTGAAGGCGGCTGTTGATTTCGTCGGAGATATATTTTTCGTTAAGAATACCGCCGCCGAGCACAACAAGAGGCGGATTGAAAATATAAATCAGGCTCTTAAGACCGATTACAATTTCGTCAATCCATTCGTCAATAACCGCTTTTACTTCGGGTTTATCGAAATTTTCAAAAATTTCTCTGCCGTTCATTTCAACGCCGAGCTTTTCTTTGGCACTTCTCACAAGTGCGGTTGTTGAAGCATAGGCTTCGTAGCATCCTTTACCGCCGCAGGTACATTCTCTGCCGTTTGCGTGAGTCACAATGTGACCGAATTCGCCCGCAGAGAACGAGCTGCCCGTATGAAGCTTGCCGCCAAGAAAAATCGCACCGCCGATGCCTGTGCCGTAAGTGAGGCAGATGAAATCGGGGCAACCCTTTGCCGCACCGAAAACAGCTTCACCCACAGCGGCGGAATTAACGTCGTTTTCAACGGCGGTGGGTATGCCTGTTTCAGCTTCGATGATTTCTTTGATTTTCATTCCCGTATAGCCGGGGAGAGTATCGGTTGCGTAAATAATTTCACCTTTTACACTGTTGACCTGACCTGCGGTGGAAATGCCGATTCTGTCGGCACCGCCGAGATTTTTTGCAATTTCAATAATGCGTTCGATTATCCGTTTACCGCCTTCGTGTGCGTTGGTGGGAACGGAATTTTTTTCGCTCAGGTTGAAATTTTCATCGCAAAAACCGTATTTTATCTCTGTTCCGCCGATATCAAAAGCGAGAATTTTCATCGGCTTTCCTCCAGAGCTTTTACGAATCTTTTGGTGATATCCATAGGTCTTGTGATTGCAGTACCTACAACGGCTGCATACGCACCGCTTTCAAAAGCTTTTACAAGCTCATCGGGTGCCCAGATGCCGCCCTCTGCAATAACGGTTGCACCGAGCTCTTCCTTATAACGCTTCATAAGGGTGAAATCGGGCAGAGGAGTGCCTTTGGTATAGGGCGTATAGCCGCTCATTGTTGTGCCGATAAGGTCAAAACCAAGCTCAAGAGCAAGCTTGCCCTCTTCAAAGCACGATGTATCCGCCATAAAGAGCTGGTCGGGATACTTTGCACGCACTTCTCTGAAGAATTCTTCAAACGAAACGCCGTTGGGTCTTGTTCTGTTTGTGGCATCAACGGCAATGATGTCGCAACCGATTTCAACGAGTGCATCAACCTCTTTCATTGTGGGGGTGATGTAAACGTCGCTGTCGGGATAAACTTCTTTGATGATGCCGATGATCGGAAGGTCGACTCTTTCCCTGATAGCCAGAATGTCAACAACGGTATTTGCCCTTATTCCCACGGCACCGCCGAGGGATGCGGCATAAGCCATTTTGCTCATAATGTAGCTGTCATATAACGGCTCTGTTGACAGGGCTTGGCAGGATACTATGAGACCGCCTTTGATCTGATTGAGGATTTCTGTATTTGTAAGTTTTTTCATATTTCGGATTATATCACGAAAAAAAGTGTAATTCAATATTTTTTGTTATATTTCTTCGGCAATTGCGGTTATAACCGTCATATCGTCATATTTCTGACCGCATCTGCGTCTTGCCGAGTCAAGCAGAAGCTGAGAGAATCCGCTTGCGTCTTTTCCGCCCGAAAACGCCTTGATTTCGTCTTTTATCCACGCACTTCCGCAGCCGATGATACCGTCGCTTACCATAACGAGCGTGTCGCCGCCGTGAAGCCTGAGCGTATAGCGGCTGAAGGCAACGTTGCCCAGAATTCCGAGCGGAGTTGACGGAATTTCAACCTCACGCACCCTGCCCGAAAATGTATAAAACGATGGTGCCGCACCCGCTTTGAGAAGCACCGTTGTGCCGTCGAAAAGGTCGATTTCCGCAACGTCGAGAGTGGAGAGCGATTCATCGTCGGATTTAACGGAGAGAGCCGAATTTGTTATGCTCAGGGCAGAATCAAGGCTTATGCCCGACCTTATGAGGCGAGAAAAAAGCTCAACGGTCATCGTTGAATCTATCGCCGCTCTGCCGCCCGTACCCATACCGTCGCTGAGGATGATATATGCTTTTGATTCGGTCTGAAAACATTCGGAATAATCGCCGCAGAGCTTTTGATTTCCGCAGGTTGCCGCCGCCGTACCGAGCCTGATTTTAAACAGTTCTTTGCGAAGAAAAACAAGCTTTTTGCCGCCCGTAACCTCATATATTTCGGGGTGGTGAAGCTGTGCTTCAAGCTCCGTTGAAAGTGCGGATGTGAGCATCGTAAGGCTTGTTGACGGCGGAATTTCGCTGACCGTACAGGTGAGCCTGAGTGCACCCGAAAGAGGCTGAATGCAGCGGATATTCTGCACTTCAAACCCAAAATCCGAAAGCACTCTTGCGGCACTTTTTTCTTTGTTGAAGAGCACGCTTGCACCCTTGCCCGTTTCTTCCGAAAGTTCACGCAGAAGCTGTGATGTCCAGTCAAACTGACCGCAGGCAAGCTCCCTGTTTCTTGCCGCATTTGCCTGAATAAGATTGATTACACTGCGGTTTGCATATACTTTG
>JAXJVE010000247.1:0-3139 GCA_036308705.1 Acutalibacteraceae bacterium | reverse complement strand
TTTCTGTTCTTGCCGGGGATAAGTTTTGAGAATATATCTTTGATAACAGCGAGGATTGAAAGACCTTTTACTCGCTGTGCACCCCAGTCGGCAGAAATTTCGCTCGGATGTCTGCCCCAGAGTTTTTCGGTATAACCCTCAAAAAACATTGAATAAAGAACCTTGCCGAAACGGTTGATATAGAAGTTTTCAAGCGAGGTTTCTTCTTTTTTGGAAACAGTTGATTTAAGATAACTGAAGCCCGCTTTTACCGTTCTGGGCAAGCCCATATTGATGAATGTCTGAGGCTTCATCGAGATAGGATAATCAAAGAATTTTTTGAGATAGTAAATTCTTGAAATCCTTCGGCGTATAAGCATAACTCTGTCCTCTTTTTCGGGGTCGGGGCCGCCGTTTACAAGAGGTTTTTCTCTGCCGAGAATTTTATCGTCAACAGAAGGTGCACCCTGAGTGGGCATAAGTTCAGCCCAGAAATCAGTTACATTCTTATCTTTTGAAAAGAATCTGTGACCGCCGATATCCATTCTGTTGCCGTTATATTTTACCGTTCTTGAAATACCGCCGAGAGTTTCACTTTGTTCAAGAATGATAACCTCATATTCATCTGATTTTTTAAGCAGTTCGTAACCCGCGGTAAGGCCTGCGGGGCCGCCGCCTATAATTATACATTTTTTCATAATTTTTCCCCCTGAAAATTTATGATAATCCATTTTGTATTATATCACCTTATAATAAATAAAGCAATTAAAAAAAGATTACAAAAAAGTAAACAATTATATTAATTATTCGCATCTTTTATAAAAATCACTCACGCAAAAAACAGGTGTATGCATAAAACATACACCTGTTTGATTATTTACAGTATTTTAAGTTTGTGCCGATATAACCGACATCTGCAAAGTCTTCGGGGTTGTGGCGGATTATATAGTCGATATACGATGCGGTGATGTGTGCCGTAAGAACATAGCCCATAGGGTTCATATGACCGCCCATAAAGAATTTCTTTTTGAATTCGTCATCGTAAACGGGGGCGTGCTCGTAAAGGTCGATAACATAGGAGTTATCAAAATAATCTGCAAGGTCATAAAGAACTTTTCTGATTGCCTGCGATTTTTCCTGATCCCTTTTGCTTGTTTCTCTGGGTGTTGTCATAAGGAAGAATTTTGCCCTTGGCTGAATTTCTTTTAAACGCTGAATTATTCTTGCATACCAGCCCGTAAAAGTATCTGCATTTTTTGTGTAATCGTCACGGCATATATCCTCAATGCTGCCGAGAGGCTGATCCTGATTGTGAATATCGTTAACACCGAGTGCGATAATATAACATTGGCAAGCATACTGCGGGTCCCAGAAACGCATTGAATCCGCAAAGCTTTCGCAATATTCCTTTGCACTCATACCGCCTCTTGAAAAATTATAACAAGTGCTGCCGCACATACGGGCAAGATGCTGCCCCCAGGAATATTCAAAATAATCGTGATAACCCTTGTTGCCGTTTTCATCAAGGCTTTCAAATTCGCCCGAAGAAAGGCTGTCGCCCACAACACCGATTCTGCGGAAGATTGATGTGAAACCTCCGTTTACCGCAAGGTGTTCCAAAGGTTTTTTGTCATTTGCATTTATCATAATATCAAGATTCATAATCAACACTCTCCTTGAGTTTATTCTATCATTGCAACAGTAAAAAATCAACAAAAAAGATTCAGGGCAGCTCCTTTGATGGCGGAGCTGCCCCGAATCTTATGGAGGATTTGAGCGGTCAAAGATAAATCTTTGCCGGGAAGAATTTCTTATTTTCTGTTGATGATTTTTGCTCTTATACCTCTGGTTGATTTTGCGAGCTTCTGTGCGGCGTTTACTGCGTGGAAACCAAGTTTGTTTATAACAAGGTCAGCCTCGCCCATAAGTTCCATATAATCGTTACAGAAGCCTTTTTTGAACTTAAAAATACCGTGGAGAGGATTGTTTTCATCGGGATATCCGCCTCTGAAATCGTAGTATTTACAGCCTCTTTCGATAGCCCATCTTATCATTTCCCACTGAACAAGGTAGTTGGGCATTACATTGCGGTATTCGTTTGAACTTGCACCGTAAACATACCATTCTTTATCGCCGCAGATAACATTGAGAGCACCTGCAATGGTCTTGCCGTCGTATTTCGCAAGATAAATTCTTGCATCATCACCGAAAGCATCCATAATTCTTTTAAAATATGATGTATCACGGGTTGCAAAGTTATCTCTTTCGCCCGTAACGAGCATAAGGTCGTGGAATTCTTCGCAGGCCTCAGCTCCCTTGATTTCGATTGTAACGCCCTTTCTTGCGGCAAGGCGGGCGTTATAACGTGTTTTGGGGTGGAATGATGCCATAACCTCTTCTTCGGTTTTTCCGCCGATATCAAGCCTGAAAATATAGCGTGCCTGAATGGTGTCAAAGCCCGCACTGTGGTCTTTGAATTTGAATCCGAGTTCTTTGAGAAGCTCAATATATTCGCTGTTTGAAGCAAGAGTATCGGTATCGATTTTGAAGGTATATGCTTTGTTTTTGATGCCGTATTCTTTAACGGCAAGAAGCAATTCTTTGACTGTTTCTTTATCGTCAAGGTCACATACGGGGCCTCTCGGGGCATACATCATTTTGAACGGAGTCATAGGTATCTGACGAAGCAGAACACCGCAAACGCCCTTTATGTTTCCGTTACCGTCACGGCTGATGAATCCTCGCCACTCCCATTCTTTTTTTACCTTTCCCCACGCAGAAGACTGCATCATATGTCCCTTGGGATGAGAACGCAAAAAGCTGTCAAATTCCTGTGCATTTTCAATTTTTACCGTTTCCATAGTTTATTCCTTTCTGCAGTTCTTCATCTGCAAGGCTCTCTCAATGAGAGCATCCGTTTTATTTTCAGTTTTTTCTTCCATAACTTCATCGAGCAAGGTTTCAAGAACTTTGCCCATCTCGGGTGACGGCGTAAACCCGAGTTTTATAAGTGTTTTGCCGTCTATTGCAAGGTCGCTTATTTTAAAGCAAGCGGTCTCATTTTCGATTTCTTCAAGTATCCTCAGCCCCGTTTTGTTTTCTTCAAGGCTTTCGGCGTGAAACTCAGGATTCTGAGCGAGTATATCCGCTTCTCTTACTT
>JAXJVE010000246.1:0-2666 GCA_036308705.1 Acutalibacteraceae bacterium | reverse complement strand
GTATAGATTTCAACTTCATCAGCGAATCGCTTCTGCCTTCTCTTTGCGAAAAAGCAGGTGCACCTTTAAAAGTCGGCGAAATGGAATACGATGCAATCATTGTTCCCGATTGCGAAACACTCAGAGCAACAACTCTTGAACGTCTTGAAGCGTTCAGAAATGCGGGCGGTAAGCTGATTTTTCTCGGTAATGCTCCCACACTCATCGACGGTATACCTTGCGATGATGCAAAAGCACTTTATGAAAAATCGCTTGTTGTTTCCTATGACAGAGAAAAAATTCTCACCGCACTCGATGATAACAGAACGGTTACTCTCCGCCTTAAAAACGGCAGACTTTCAGATAAATTTATCTATCAGCTCAGAAAAGACGGCAACAGTAAGTGGCTCTTTATCAGCCGTTGCTGTGAACCCTATAACAAAGATGTTGTCAGCGATTCGGAACTTCGCATAAGCGTAAAAGGTGAGCTTACTCCCTATATTTATGATACAATCAGCGGCGATATTTCGCCCGTTGCCTGTGAATATATAAACGGATTTACCGTTATTTCAAAGACAATGTATGATTATGATAGCCTGCTTCTCAGACTTGACGAAGGCAAATCGGCTGAAAAAGTTGAAGCAGAAAAAGAGATTAACCTTTCAGATACAAAGGTTATGCCCGCACTTGCTCCGTATACACTTTCTGAGAAAAACGTATATCTTCTTGATATAGCTGAGTTCTCGCTCGATGGCGGCGATTTTATGCCCGAAGAAGAAATTCTCCGCCTTGATAATGTGTGCAGAGAAAAACTCGGCTTTGTTGAAAGGGGAGGGCACGTTGCTCAGCCCTGGGTACTCGAGCCTGAGATTATTGAACACGCCGTAACTCTCAGATTCAGAATTGAAAGTGAAATTGATTTCAGCGGTGCCGAGCTTGCTCTTGAAGATGCCGAGAATGCAAAAATCATTTTCAACGGCAACGAAATTGCAAATAATATTACGGGCTGGTATACGGATAAGGATATCAAAACCGTTCCTCTTACCGATATTCATAAGGGCGAAAATATTCTTGAGGTTACTCTGCCTTTCGGTAAACGTACAAATACCGAGTGGTGCTATCTTCTCGGCGATTTCGGTGTGAAAGTTATCGGCAGAGAAAAGATTATAACAGAACTTCCCGAAAAACTCGGCTTCGGTTCAATAGTAAATCAGGGTCTGCCTTTCTACGGCGGAAATGTTACCTATCATCTTGAAGCTGAGGGTGAATCAATCCGAATTCAGGCAACAAGATACAGAGGTGCCCTTGTATCGGTTGCCGTTGACGGTGAGGAAAAAGGCAAAATAGTTTACCCGCCCTATATTCTTGATGTTGACGGACTTTCAGACGGTAAACACAAAGTGGATATAACTCTTTTCGGTAACCGTTTCAACGCTTTCGGTGCGGTGCACCTCACCGATACAAAACATTCTTGGCACGGTCCCGGAGCGTGGAGAAGCGATGAGGAATGCTGGAGCTATGAATATGTGCTGCGTGATGTAGGTATTCTCGCAAGACCCATAATAACCAATAAATAACAAAAACCACCGAGGTCATCAGACTTCGGTGGTTTTAAGTTTATCAAGATATTCTTTATCTTTTTTTGTAAGTTCTGCCTTTTCAAGCATATCGGGTCGGCGTTCAAAAGTACGCCTGAGACTTTGCTCTCTCTGCCATTTCTGAATGTTTGCGTGGTGGCCCGAGATGAGCACATCGGGAACCTTTTCGCCGTGCCATTCATAAGGTCTTGTATATTGCGGATATTCGAGCAAGCCCGAATAATGGCTCTCAAGAGTGAACGCATCTTCGTTTGCAAGCACACCGGGGAGCATTCTTGAAATGCTGTCCGCAAGAATAAGTGCGGGCAGTTCACCGCCGGTCAGAACATAATCGCCGATTGATATTTCTTCATCAACGATTTCGTCAATTACACGCTGGTCAATGCCTTCGTAATGACCGCAGAGAAGTGCGATGTTATCAAGCTTTGAAAGTTCCTTGACTTTTTCCTGAGTGAGTGTTGTGCCTTGCGGAGAAAGATAGATAAGGTGAGGCTTTGTGCCTGTTTCATCACAAAGTGCACGGTAACAATCGTATATGGGCTGAGTCTGCATTATCATACCCGTACCGCCGCCGTAAGGCGAATCGTCAACACGGTTATGCTTATCGAGAGTATAATCCCTGATATTACGGCAGTTGATTTCAACGCAGCCGTTTGCCCTTGCTCTGCCTATAATGCTTTCACCAAGAACGCTTTCGCACATTTCGGGGAAAAGGGTTAAAATATCAATCCTCATCGTCAAAAATACCTTTCAGCGGTCTGATAACAATACGGTTTTGTGCAACATCTGTTTCAATTACAACATCGGGGATTGAGGGAATAAGATATTCCTTTCCCTTGCTGTCTGTAATGTGCCATACATCGTTTGCACCTGTCATACTTACATCTGTAAGTGTACCGTAAATCTTTTCAGGCTCATCCGCATCATAAACGGTGCAACCTGTAAGCTCAGCAATAAAATATGTGCCCTCAGGCAGCTTTGCATCGCTGCGTTTCATATAGAGCACTTTGCCTCTGAGCTTCTGTGCTTTTTCAACAGTATCAATACCTTCAAGTGTTAACAAAACAATGTTGCCGTGTGGTCTTGCAG
>JAXJVE010000245.1:0-1344 GCA_036308705.1 Acutalibacteraceae bacterium | reverse complement strand
TTGACGGCGCACTTTATAAGAGCATGGAATTCACGGGTGACGGCGTTGCTTCTCTTTCAATGGATGACCGCCTTTGCATCTGCAATATGGCGATTGAAGCGGGCGCAAAGAACGGAATTTTTCCCGTTGACGAAGTGACAAAAGCATATATGAACGGCAGATGCGAGAGAAATCCCGTTGTTTATGAAGCAGATGCAGATGCCGAATACGAAAAGATAATCGACATTGACCTTGCTAAAATCGTTCCCACCGTTGCCTGCCCTCATCTTCCCGAAAACACTCACCCTGCAAGTGAGCTTTCAGATATTAAAATCGACCAGGTTGTTATCGGCTCCTGCACAAACGGCAGAATGGAAGATATGGAAACCGCTTATAAAATCCTAAACGGTAAGAAGGTTGCAGACGGAGTGAGATGTATCATCATTCCGGGCACAATGCAGATTCTGCGTGAGTGCGTTGAAAAGGGTTATTACACCGCTTTCATTGATGCGGGTGCGGTTGTTTCAACTCCTACCTGCGGACCGTGCCTTGGCGGATATATGGGCATTCTTGCGGCAGGCGAAAGATGTGTTGCAACAACAAACCGCAATTTCGTCGGCAGAATGGGTCACACCGAAAGCGAGGTTTATCTTGCAAGCCCCGCAACTGCGGCGGCGAGCGCCTTGACGGGTTATATAACCCATCCGAAGGAGGTCTGATTCATGAATACCAAAGGTAAGGTTTTCAAATATCCCGATAACGTTGACACCGATGTTATCATTCCTGCACGCTATCTCAACACCGCAAATGCGCAGGAGCTTGCACTTCACTGTATGGAAGATATTGACACAGAATTTGTTAAGAAAGTCGAAAAAGGCGACGTTATGGTTGCAGGTTGGAATTTCGGTTGCGGCTCATCAAGAGAACACGCTCCGCTTGTTATCAAAACCAGCGGTACGGGATGCGTAATCGCCAAAAGCTTTGCAAGAATTTTTTACCGCAATGCCATCAATATCGGACTCCCCATTCTTGAATGTGAGGAAGCGGCAGAAGAAATCAACGCAAACGATGAGGTCAGCGTTGATTTTGACACGGGGTTAATAACCAACCACACAAGCGGTAAAACCTACAAGGCACAGCCTTTTCCACCGTTTATTCAGAATATAATCAGGTGCGGCGGACTTCTCAAATCTCTGAAAGAAGGCGAAAACGATGACTAAAAATATAGCCGTTATCAGAGGTGACGGAATCGGCCCCGAAATCGTTGAGCAGACTCTTAAAGTTCTTGATAAAATCGCCGATTTATACGGACATACATTTAATTATACAGATGTTGATATGGGCGGATGCGCCATTGATAAATGG
>JAXJVE010000244.1:0-1880 GCA_036308705.1 Acutalibacteraceae bacterium | reverse complement strand
TAGTAAGATAGTATGAACCAAGGATCATATCCTGAGTGGGAACTGCAACGGGACGTCCGTCTGAGGGTTTGAGAAGGTTGTTTGCAGCAAGCATAAGGAATCTTGCTTCTGCCTGAGCCTCTGCCGAAAGAGGAACGTGAACAGCCATCTGGTCACCGTCGAAGTCAGCGTTGAAAGCTGTACATACGAGGGGATGAAGTCTGATAGCTCTGCCTTCAACAAGAACGGGTTCAAATGCCTGAATACCGAGTCTGTGAAGAGTAGGAGCACGGTTAAGCATAACGGGATGGTCTTTGATAACAACTTCAAGTGCATCCCATACAGCGGGATTTGAGCGTTCAACCATCTTACGGGCTGACTTAACGTTGCCTGCAACCTCTGTTTCAACAAGTCTCTTCATTACGAAGGGCTTGAAGAGTTCAAGTGCCATTTCCTTGGGAAGACCGCACTGATAAAGCTTGAGTTCGGGACCGACAACGATAACCGAACGGCCTGAGTAGTCAACACGCTTACCGAGAAGGTTCTGTCTGAAACGACCCTGCTTACCTTTAAGCATATCCGAAAGTGATTTGAGAGCTCTGTTGTTGGGACCTGTTACGGGTCTGCCGCGTCTGCCGTTATCAATAAGGGCGTCAACAGCTTCCTGAAGCATTCTCTTTTCGTTTCTGATAATGATATCAGGTGAGCCAAGCTCCATAAGCTTTGTAAGACGGTTATTTCTGTTGATAACACGTCTGTAAAGATCATTAAGGTCTGATGTTGCAAATCTGCCGCCTTCGAGCTGAACCATAGGTCTGATTTCAGGAGGAAGAACAGGGATAACATCGAGAATCATCCATTCGGGTCTGTTGCCTGACTGTCTGAAAGCTTCAACAACTTCAAGTCTTTTGAGGGCTTTTGCCTTCTTCTGACCTGATGCGGTTTCCATCTCTTCCTTCAGCTTTTCTGAAAGCTCGTCAAGATCGATTTCTGCAAGAAGCTCTTTGATAGCTTCAGCACCCATACCTGCCTTGAAGTCATCCTCATAGCGAAGTCTGTACTCTTCGTAATCCTTCTCTTCAAGAGTCTGATACTTTTCAAGGGGTGTGTCACCGGGATCGATAACGATGTGCTTTGCGAAATAGAGAACTTTTTCAAGATCTCTGGGTGATATATCAAGGATAAGACCCATTCTTGAGGGGATACCCTTGAAATACCAGATGTGAGAAACGGGTGTTGCAAGTTCAATATGACCCATTCTCTCACGGCGAACCTTTGCACGTGTGATTTCAACACCGCAGCGTTCGCAAACCTTGCCCTTATAACGGATTCTCTTATACTTTCCGCAATGGCATTCCCAGTCCTTCTGTGGTCCGAAAATCTTTTCGCAGAAAAGACCGTCTTTTTCGGGCTTGAGTGTTCTGTAGTTTATTGTTTCGGGCTTTTTAACCTCACCGTATGACCAGTTTCTTATATCATCGGGTGAAGCAAGACCGATTTTTATGGATTCAAAATTAAGATTGCTGTTGGATTCAATATTTTCCATTAAACGATGCCCCTTCCGTAAGTTACTTTTGGAAAATGGCGATTATTCATAATCGTCCTCCGAGGGTTCAAAATCGAAGCCGTAGTCTTCAACGCCCATATCATCACCCATATCGCCGAAATCATCATCTTCGCCGAGATTTCTGATGAAAATGTCGTTATCTTCGCTGTCCTCATCAATCATAAAGTCATCACTCTGCTCTGCGTCATTGACATTCTGGAATGCCTTGTCATCGGTAACAAAACCAACATCGTCGCCGTCAAAGGTCTGGCGAAGGTCGATTTCTTCATCGTTCTCATCGAGAACTTTGATATCGAGTGCGAGAGCCTGAAGTTCCTTAACAAGAACCTTGAAT
>JAXJVE010000243.1:0-5992 GCA_036308705.1 Acutalibacteraceae bacterium | reverse complement strand
TTTACCTGAAGCACCATTGCAACGGCATCGCGCAGATTTTTCAGCGTGTAGTCCGCAACGGGTCTGCCGCCTACTTTAACAACGCCTTCGGTTACATCATAAAGGCGGGGAATCATCTGCACAAGGGTTGTTTTTGCCGAACCCGTACCGCCGATGATACCAACGGTTTCGCCCGATTTTATATGAAGATTGATGTTATCAATAACATTCTTTTTGCCTTTTTTGTTATATTTGAAGCAAACGTTTTCCATATCAATATCGCCGTTTGCAACGGTGAGAGAAGCATCAGCACCGTCATCGTTGATTTCGGGTTCTTCTCTTAAAACTTCGAGCAGACGGGTAACGGATGCTCTTGACATAATAGTCATTGTGAAGATTGCGGAAATCATCATAAGCGACATAAGAATATTGCTGATATATGCAAGGAATTCGGTCATATCGCCTATTTGAAGCGTACCGCTGAGAATGAGCTTGCTGCCAAGGAAAAGTATACCCGTTGTGCAGCCGTAAACGGTAAGCATCATAATCGGGTTTGTGAGAATGAGGAGCTTTTCTGCCGAAATTGATGCATCTTTGAGCTCGTCGTTTGAGATGCGGAATTTATCCTTTTCGTGAACGGCACGCACAAAAGCCTTGATAACTCTTGAACTGATGAGGGTTTCCTGAATTGAGGCGTTGAGGCCGTCATATTTTTTCATCAGTATCTTGAATCTCGGGAAGGCGAAGAGCACCATTGTTGCAAGCAGAACAAGCAGAAACGGTGCGGCAATAACATAGACCATAGAGAGGTCTTTGCTTTTGCTGATTGCGGCACTGAACGCCATAACGAACATTATCGGTGAGCGTACAAACATTCTTATAATCATCATATAACCGAGCTGAACGGTGTTTATATCCGTTGTCATTCGGGTTATAAGCGAAGGGGTGCTGAATCTGTCGATGTTTGCAAACGAAAAGCCCTGAATTTTTTTGAAAATTGAAGCTCTCAGGTTTGCACCGAAGCCCATACCCGCCTGAGCAGCGAATTTTGCCGCAAGTGCACCGCAGATAAGCGAAACGATTGCCATAAGAATCATCATCCCGCCTTCACGGACAACGAAGCTGAGTATTTCGTTGTTGGCATAACCCGCTTCAAGCATGGATTTGGGGGTGTCAATCAGTTCGGACATAATCTGAGGAATCTGAACTTCAAGAAAAACCTCAAGCACGATGAGAAGGGGCGATAAAAGGGTCGGTATACGGTAGCCCTTGCTCTCTTTTATGAGAGTTTTAATCATTTTTATCATCTCCGTATCGGTAAAACCCCTTAACCGTAAAGTCAAGGGGTTGAGTTTTTACATACTTTCAGGCACTGTGATGCTGAACATTGTAAGAATATTGCAAAGAACATTCTTTACGCAAAGGCAAAGGCTGAGTCTTGCCTGCATAAGAGCCTCATCCTCGCAGTTAACGCGGCAAGCGTTATAGAACTTGTGGAAGAGGGTTGCAAGGTCAACCGCATAGCGGGTAATCTTTGCGGGGTCATAGTTCTTTGCGGAGCTTATAATTTCATCTGTAAGCGATGCAAGGTGCTTGATGAGTGCCTTTTCTTCGGGAGCATTGAGAAGAACAAGCTCGGGGATAGTGCATTCTCTTGCAGCCTTGCCTTCGTCTGCGAGCTTCTTGATGATACTGCAGATTCTTGCGTGAGCATACTGGCAGTAATAAACAGGGTTCTGTGAGCTCTGTTCAACTGCAAGGTCAAGGTCGAATTCCATCTGTGAGCCGGGCTCTCTCATATTGAAGAGGAAACGTACTGCGTCGATGGGGATTTCTTCAAGAAGGTCAACAAGAGTGATAGCCTTGCCTGAACGCTTGCTCATACGTACAACTTCACCGTCACGGGTAAGGCGAACAAGCTGCATAAGAATAATATCAAGGTCATCACCGTTGCAGCCGATTGCATCGAGTGCACCCTTCATACGGGCAACGTGACCGTGGTGGTCTGCACCCCAGATGTTGATTGCTCTGTCGAAGCCTCTTATCTGAAGCTTGTTGCGGTGATAAGCGATATCAGCGGCAAAATAGGTGGGGTTGCCGTTTGTTCTGATAAGAACTTCGTCCTTGAGCTCGAGTTTTTCGATTTCTTCGGGAGTTTTGCCTTCCTTGAGAAGTCTTGCACCGAGGATTTCTTTGTTTTTGTACCAGAGAGCACCGTCTTTTTCGTAAGTAAGACCTTTGTTTCTCATAATATCAAGAGTTTCTTTGAGTTCACCGCCGTTGTGGAGAGTGCTCTCAAGGAACCAGGTATCGTATTCGATGCGGTACTTGGTGAGATTCTCTTTCATAGCGGCAATATTCTTGGGCAGAGCATAGTCAACAAGAGCCTTTCTGCGGTCTGCCTCAGAAGCGTCGATATATTTATCGCCGTGGATTTCTGCAAATTCCTTTGCTCTTACGATGATATCTTCACCGTGATAGCTGTCCTCGGGGAGCTCAACTGCATCTTCACCCTTGAAAAGCTGCTGATATCTGATATCGAGCGAAAGACCGAATTTATCAATCTGATTGCCCGCATCGTTAACATAGAATTCACGGCTTACATCGTAGCCTGCAAAGTCCATAACCGCTGCAAGGCAGTCACCGAGAGCACCGCCTCTTGCGTTACCCATATGCATGGGACCTGTGGGGTTTGCGGAAACAAATTCGATGTTTATTTTTTTGCCCTGACCGTAATCCGAGCGGCCGTAGTCTGCACCTTTTTCAAGAATATCCTGAATAATGCAGGCATTGAAGCTTTCTTTGAGATAGAAGTTCATAAAGCCGGGGCCTGCAATTTCGCATCTGTCAAAGAATGTATCTTCAAGGAAAAGACGGTCTGCGATAGCCTGAGCGATTTTGCGGGGAGCCGAACGAAGATCTCTTGCCCAAGCCATAGCGGCGTTTGAAGAATAATCGCCGTTATCTCTGTTAGCGGGCACTTCGATAATGAAGTCGCTGAGAGGAACTTCGGGGAATTCACCGTCTGCAACGGCTCTGCCTGCCGCATCCATAATAGCGGTACGGATTTCTGTGATTGCCTGTTTAACCAAAACTGACATTTTTTATTCCTCCTGTATCTTTTCGACAACGGTGATTATAAGTTCATTTTCCGATGCCGGAGTATTGTTGAAATCAATGGTGTATGAAAAGCTGAGTTTACCGCCGTTTTCACCCATTTCGTTGATAACTGATTTTGCGTAAATGCCCATCATCAGCTCGCCGTAAGGCGTTGTGTAGCAGCAAAGATGGCGGCGGTCTTTTTCAATTATCATTTCGGTGTTGTATTTGCCCGTACGGGTCATTGTTATTTTTTGCGAACCTTCAACGGTGAGCTTTGTGTGACAGTTTGTCATCTCTTCGTCTGTTTCGATATAGTTGACGATACAGCCGTTTTCCGTAATCTCAAAGCTGCCTGATGTTGTCAGCTCGCAGGTGTATTCTTCGCCGTCCTGAAAGTGACGGTCTGTTATTGTTATAATTGCGTTTTTCATAATTTGTCCTTTTTATAGTGAATAATGAAAAGTGAACAGTTAAGGGTGGGCGTTGCCCACGCCCAAATATATTCGGTCATAGGCGGAGCCTATCCGAAACTTTGCACTTTGCACTTTTAACTTTTCACTCAGCGTTATCTTTCCATTGCAAAGGTGAGAAGTCTGTCAAGCAATTCGGAATAGGGGACACCCGATGCCGCAAAAAGCTTGGGATACATACTGATTGAAGTGAAGCCGGGGATTGTGTTGGGTTCGTTGAGCATAATCTCGCCATCGCCTTCACGCACAAAGAAGTCAACTCTTGTGAAACCTGAGCAGCCGAGTGCTCTGTAAGCGTTTACAGCCGCCTTCTGAATTTCTGCAAGCTTTTCTTCAGGGAGCCTTGCGGGAATATGAAGCTCGCTTTCGTTTGCAAGGTATTTTGCATCAAAATCATAGAATTCGTTGCAGGGAACAATTTCGCCTACTACCGATGCAACGGGCTCGTCATTACCCATAACGGCAACCTCAACTTCCTTGCCGATAACGCCTTCTTCAAGAACGAGCTTTTTATCGTGAACAAAAGCTTTTTCGCAAGCATCTTCAAGCTCTGCAAGGTTCTTTGCCTTGCTGATACCAACAGATGAGCCTGCGTTTGCGGGTTTTACGAAAATGGGGAAGCCGAGTTTATCAGCCGCATTTTCAAGAAGCTCGTTTTTATTCTGTGAATAAGAATATCTGTCGAATGCAACCCATTTTGCCTGAGGAATACCGCTGAAATCCGCCATAGCGTTTGTTGCGGCTTTATCCATACAGATTGCACTTGCGGTTGTGTTGCAGCCAACATAGGGGATGCCTGCGATTTCAAGAAGACCCTGCATTGTGCCGTCTTCACCGTTTTTGCCGTGAAGCACGGGGAAAACAACGTCGATTTTCTCAATTTCACAGCCCTTTTCAAGGCGGATTATACCGTGATGTGAACGGTCAGAGGAGATAACGGCACTTTCAAGATTTGCTTCATCTTCAAGCCACTTGCTTTCGGGGAGCATATCGGCATTGCCGTTATAGATATAGCATCTGCCGTCTTTGGTGATGCCCATTTTAACAACATCATATTTATCTTCGGGAATGTTTTTGATAACGGATGATGCGGATTTGAGCGAAACATCGTGTTCACTCGAAACGCCGCCGAAAAGAACAAGAACCTTTTTCTTCATAAAAAATCTATCTCCTTAAAACTGATACTTACCCATTGTATTAATTATAACTTAACAATATTAACACAACTTTAAAGAATAGTCAACATTGCAGTACAGAGCTTTATGTACAAACTTTGGCATAAAGAACGGAAAATATTTTATATAATCTGCGTTATATTTCTTTAAAAGAATTATTAATCTTATATAATATGTTATACTTAGCTATATTATATTATAAAGATATATAAAAGGAGTTATAACTATGGCTGATATCTATACTGCACTTGCCGAAATTACAAACGGTCTGGGCGAAACACTCAAAGAATGCGGATTTACCGCAATTATTCCCGAAGGCGTTGAAAAGGGCGAGCTTCCCGCAGTTACCGATTCAGGCAGAATCATCATCAGATTCAAGGGTGAAAACAAGGCTCTTAAAATTGAACATTTCAACGATAAGATTACTCTTTACGGTGCATCAAAAGAAGGCGAGATTCTCGACAGCGATTATTCAAAGCTTTCCGCATCACTTTTTGACGAAACAAACTATGACCCCAAAGGCGTTAAATACGTAGTCAACGAATTCGGCGAAACACTTTTTGAAACATTCGGAGCAAAGGCAACAAAGCCCATCAAGTCAAAGCTTCCTCCTCCCGTTTCAAAGGCTCAGGCAAAGAGCGGTGCCGTTTCATACGACCCCAATACTCTCGGCAACCGTTTCACAGCCGTTTATCCCGAGCTTCGTGAGGAATACAAAGCAAACTGCGAAAAATACGGTCAGTTCCTTCCCGAAGAATTCTTCACCAAGTACGGAACAGCCGCTGTTCTTGAAACAATAAAAGAAAACAATCCTCAGAAGATGAAGAAGCTCTTCAATCTTCTCAACGATATATATGAGGACGGTACAAACGAAACCCAGAGCCTCATCGTTGTTACAATTCTCGGTCAGATGAACAACGATCAGGAGATGCTTGCGGCTTGCGTTGATTATATGAGCGACGATATGATGAGCCCCGTTATCAACGTTAACAAGTTCCTTGCATCAGGCGGCGGCAAAGGTGCAAAAATGCGTCTTGCAAATCCGCCCAAATACAAGCCCGAAAAAGATAAGAAAAACAAAAAAGGCGTTATGAACCGCCTTGGAATGTAACAGGAGGCGAACCAAGTGGATAACGAAAATATGGAACTTCAGACTACCCCCGAAGAAGAATTGATTGAACTTGATGCCGATTCGGAAGAAATGGATACGGTTGTTACCGAAGAATACGGTGCCGGCCAGATTCAGGTTCTTGAAGGTCTTGAAGC
>JAXJVE010000242.1:0-2391 GCA_036308705.1 Acutalibacteraceae bacterium | reverse complement strand
GTTCTGTTACAATCGGCGGCACTGTTTCACCTGCGGGCGGTAACTTTGAAGAGCCTGTAACTCAGGCAACTCTCAAGGTTGTCGGTGCGTTCCACGGTCTTTCCCGTGAACGCTCGGATGCGAGAAAGTATCCTGCAATCGACCCGCTTATTTCGTGGTCAAAATATAAAACCGTAACAGACCCCGCAAAATCGGCGTTCTGTAAAAATATTCTTCTTCACGGCGATGAAATCGGCTCAATGATGAAGGTTGTCGGTGAAGAAGGCACAAGCCTTGCAGACTATATTATCTATCTTAAATCAGAAATGCTCGATTCCGTTTATCTTCAGCAGAATTCATTCGATGCGGTTGATGCGGATTGCGGCAAAGAGCGTCAGCGTTATGTTACCGATAAGCTGATATATGTTCTCGGCAGCGAATATGCACTTGATAATAAAGATGACGCACGAGCATTTTTCAACCGTATGCGTCAGAAGTTTATTGACTGGAATTATACTGCATTCAAGAGCGATGAATTCGCAAAGGCAGAGAGCGAAATTGACACAATGTATGCTGACGGTCAGGGCAAAATAACACCTTCAGCAGAGCTTTTGTTAAAGGACGGTGAGTGATAATGAACAAAGTATTTAACAGAATTGAATCCATTACGGGTAACGTTATTACCGTCAGAGCTGAAGATGTCCGTTATCACGAGCTTGCACAGATCAATACCCGTTTCGGCAAATCGCTTGCCGAGGTCAATAAGATTGACGGCGACCTTGTTTCGCTTCAGGTTTTTGCAGGCGGTCAGGGTGTTTCAACAGGCGACGAAGTCCGTTTTCTCGGCCACGAAATGCGTGTTTCGTTCGGCGACGATCTTCTCGGCCGTATTTTCAACGGTTCGGGCGAGCCGAGGGACAGAGGCCCCGCACTTACCGATAACCTTAAACCTATCGGCGGGCCTTCCGTAAACCCCACAAAGAGAATTCTTGCAAACAGAATGATGCGTACCAACATCCCGATGATTGATATGTTCAATACTCTTGTTGTTTCGCAGAAGCTCCCCATCTTCTCAATTTCGGGTGAGCCTTATAACCAGCTTCTTGCGAGAATCGCCCTTCAGGCTGAGGCAGATGTTATTGTTCTTGGCGGTATGGGTCTTAAATATGACGATTTTCTTTATTTCAAAGATGAACTTTCAAACGGCGGTGCATTGAGCAAAACAGTTATGTTTATTCATACCGCATCCGATCCCACCGTTGAATGTATGATGATTCCCGATATGGCACTTGCGGTTGCAGAGCAGTTTGCTTTGCAGAACAAGGACGTTCTTGTTCTTCTTACCGATATGACAAACTTTGCCGATGCAATGAAAGAAATTGCCATCACTCAGGAACAGGTTCCCTCAAACCGAGGCTATCCCGGTGACCTTTATTCACAGCTTGCTTCACGATATGAAAAGGCTGTTGACTTTGATGATTCGGGCTCCGTTACCGTTCTTGCCGTTACAACAATGCCCGGCGACGACGTAACCCACCCCGTACCCGATAATACGGGTTACATCACCGAAGGTCAGTATTACCTTAAGGGCGGACGTATTGAACCTTTCGGCTCGCTCTCACGTCTTAAGCAGAATGTCAACAACAAAACAAGAAAAGACCACCGCACTCTTATGGATGCGATGATCCGTCTTTATTCTTCATATAAAGAAACTCTTGAAAAGAAGAATATGGGTTTTGCAATGACACGTTGGGACGAAAAATTGCTTAAATACGGCTTGCTTTTTGAAAACAAGCTTATGGATTTATCGGTTAACCTTTCTCTGGAAGAAGCTCTTGATATGGGATGGAAAATCCTTGCAGAGTGTTTTGAAAAGGATGAAACCGGCATAAAATCAGACCTTACCGAAGAATTCTGGCCTGTAAATTAAGGAGGGTAAGGTTTTGGCAAAAATCAAACTGACTAAAAACGAGTTGAAGATACAGAAGGATGCCCTCAAAATGTATCGGAGATATTTGCCTACTCTGACACTCAAAAAACAACAGCTTCAGGCGGAAATACGCACCATTGAATCAAAAGCCGAGGCGGTAAGAAAAGCAAGGGAAGAACTTGAAAAAGGCTTCAGCTCGTGGATTGCCGTTTTCAGCGAAACGGATGCCTTCCCGAGCGGAATAATTACTGTCAGCAACGTCCGTAAGGGATACGGCAACATCGCAGGCGTTACGATTCCTGTTTATGAAGGTGCGGATTTTTCAAGGGGCGACTATGATTTATATGAAACACCCCTTTGGGTTGATATTGCCGCAAACCATATGGAAAAGGCGATGTCGCTTGACCTTGAAGCGGAAGTGTTGGATGAGCAGGTCAGACTTCTCGAGCAGGAACTTCACGCAACCTCGCAGAGAGTCAACC
>JAXJVE010000241.1:0-3138 GCA_036308705.1 Acutalibacteraceae bacterium | reverse complement strand
TATCAATACTTGTGTCATAAACGTTTAAATTTTTGATAACACTGTTTTTGATATAAGCAAACACACCGAAATACAACTTGCCGGAGTTTCCGTAGTCGCCGTAAATTGTCATGCCGGAAATTGAATATCCGTTACCGTCAAGTTCACCCTTAAAAGGAGAACCTGCTGAACCAATAGGGTCCCAATTATAGTATGATGACAAATCAATATCTTTCATAAGAATATATTTGCCCGAGAGGTTATTGCGGATGTTATTGAATTCCTTTGCGGTATATATTGGCGTATAGCCTTCGGGAATCTCAGCCGAAACAGTTTCGGCTGCCACAACAAACACAAATGAACTAATTGAAAATACGAGTGTCATCACCAGAAATGTTGCAACTGTTTTCAAAAAAATTCTTTTCATCCGTTACATCTCCTTTTGTAATTTATCGGTCCGTTCAGAACCAAATTCTGAAATATGCAGAAATGAGATATGCTATATCAACAACAGACGGAAGGTTGAGATATACAAAATCGGTTTCTCCGCTGTACCCCACAAAATTTTCAATACCTCTGCTTATATAGAAGTTTTCTTTGGTAATTCCGTAATCAATTATAACAGGATCAATGTTGAACAACCGCACGGAATAATCGCCTGCAAAATAATAGTTTCCGTTTTTTTCAACGGTCAGAATTTCACTTTCACCGTCGGGATAAGTTACTTTAAGCACCGTTCCCGTAAGTATCGGACCGTGTCCGCCGATTACAACTCTGTTCATCAGCGGGGCATAGAGAATTTTTACATCAACCTTTTCAATAACTCCTCCGCAAGGAAAATCGTTTTCTTCTTCGGCAGCCGCTCCCGTACAGAACAGACCTGCCGATGCGGAAGATAAAGCAAACACCAGAATAACTGAAATAAAATTTAATAAAACTCTTTTCACTGTGGTTTCCTCCTTTAAAGTTCGGCTGTGAAAGTATATGTTTCGCCTGCCTGTGCAGTTTCATTCACCCCGTTGCCGTATACTCCCGCCATAGCCTCATATCCGTTCTGACTTATAAGCGTTATAAGATAATCCCACGTCATTTCAGTTCCCGCATCAACAGGTAATGTCAATGTGTCAACAACATTATCATCCATATCGGTCACATTAATTATGAGCGTTGCAACCTGCTGAACGGTTGTTTCGGTTGTTGAAGGCTGAGTTGTGGTTTCGGCTTGAGTGGTGGTTTCCGCCTGAGTTGTGGTTTCTGTTTTGGCGGTTGTAGTTATCTGAGTTGTTGTTTCTTGCGTTGTTTCGGTTTTTGATGTCACGGGCTTTGTTGAAGGCGGCACCGTTGTTGAGTGCTCAGTGATTGATATGTTCGGAAAAGTGCGTTTCGCACGCGTTGTTCTTTCTGTTTCGGTTGTTGTTTCGGTAACATCTGTTAAAATTTCAAAAACATATTCCGCAGTTTGTGACGGAGCCGTTGTAACTTCTTCGATATAAGTTGAAGTTTCATTGTCAGAAGCATTTTTGCTTTTTACAACCGTTACAACACCAACCGTTGAACCGCCTGCAATACTTACCGCCGCAACCCCTGCCACAACCTTTTGCGTTACGGATAATGCCGCAACCTTCGCTGCCACTCCCGTACCCGTTGAAACTGCGGTTGTTGCAGCAGTTGTTGCACTTGCGGATGCAACAACAGACGATGCTCCGATTCCCGATAAAACCGCCGCCGATGCCGCACCTGCAGCAAATTCAGCTGTAACAACTTCTGCCGTTCTGCTCAATGCCCAAACAGCAACAGCCGCAGGGGCAACACTGCAAAACAATGTTGAATTTTTCTTTTCAAGCTTATTTTTCAGTTCTTTTCTTGCGGCAAAAAGACGGTTTCTGACCGTGCTCTCGGGAACCTCAAGGCTTTCCGCAACTTCATCAACGGTCATTTCTCCGAAATATTTCATAACAATGCAGATGCGTTTCTCATCGGAAAGCTCATCTATCGCCGCCATTACTTCCCTGCAGATTTCATTTTTATCAAGATTTTCTTCAGGATCAAACTCCGCATTATCTTCGGGAACATCCTCAAAAACTTCTTCATAATCCTCAAAACTAAGAGTATTTCTTTTTTTGAGAAGGTTTTTGCTTTTGTTTGATACCACTCGGTACAGCCATCCGATAAAACTCTGAGAAGGATCAATCTCATTTATTTTTTCAAGAACTTTTATGTAAGTTTCCTGAAGAATATCCTCGGCATCCTGCTCATTGCGTACAATTTGTAATGCAACAAAATAAGCCTTAGGACTTGTTATTCTGTAAAGTTCCTCAAAAGCTTCTTTGTTACCGCTTTGGATTTGTTCTATCAGTTTGCCGATTTTCTCTTTTTCAATATCCATATACCACCGTCAGGGCTTTTTTTCTATTATATCAAACAAAAATATCTATTTCAATAAATACCCTACATATATAATACAATTTAAAAGGCAGAACAATCTGAAAAATAATCAAAAATAATATTTTTTGGTAAAAAACTGCAAAAAATTAAACAGCCACCTCAAATCGTCAGGTTCCGATTTGAAATGGCTGCTTGTTTATGCCGTAAAATTCTATATTATTTTGTCAGAAGCACAACACATTCTATATGGTTGGTGTGCGGGAACATATCGACGGGGCAGATTTTTTTGACCTTATAGCCTTTTTTGGTCATCATCTGCAGATCTCTTGCGAGGGTTTCGGGGTTGCAGGAGATATAAACAACCGTTTTCGGAGATGCGATCGCAAGGGAATCTATGAACTTTTTGCTGCTTCCCGAACGGGGCGGATCCATAAATACAACGTCAAATCTTTCGTCGTTTTCTGCAAGTTCCTGCATAAAATCGCCCGCATCGGCACAATAAAACTTTGCATTTTTTGAGTTGTTGCGTTTTGCGTTTGATATTGCATCCTTCACCGCATCGGGGTTCAGCTCAACGCCGATTACATTACCCGCTGTTTTTGCAGCTACAAGACCGATTGTACCTATTCCGCAGTATGCATCGAGTACGGTTGAGTTTTCGTTAAGACCCGCAAGTTCCATAGCCTTGCCATAGAGTTTTTCGGTCTGAACGGGATTAATCTGATAAAAAGATTTGGGTGAAATTCTGAAAACACAGCCGCAAAGGGTATCTTC
>JAXJVE010000240.1:0-4284 GCA_036308705.1 Acutalibacteraceae bacterium | reverse complement strand
GGCGACGGCTGTTGCGATTTTCCTCGCGAAAACGGGACACTCTTTGGAAGAAATCAGGGAGCATATCAACAGAGTTAACAGCAAAATTCTGCTCTGCGTTGATATCTGTGCTGAAAAAATCGCAAATATCATTGATAAAACAACTCTTAAGAAGGTTATTTATGCATCTGCGGGCGAGTCAATGCCTTTCATTATGAAAAAGCTCTACGCTCTCAAGTGCATCAAGAACTATAAGTATGACAAGTCCGACCGCAGATACATTGCGTGGAAGGACTTTGCCGCAAAAGCTCGCAAAATACCTGAGCATATCCCCACAACAGAAGAAAACAAAGAAGTTTCGGTTATCCTTCACAGCGGCGGTACAACAGGTACTCCCAAGGATATTATGCTCTCAAACTATAACTTCAACGCATTCGGTATTCAGGCGGTTCTCACCCTCAGAGATGTAAGTGCGGGCGATAAAATTCTTGCAATTCTGCCCATATTCCACGGCTTCGGTCTTGGCGTTTGCGTTCACGTATCTTTCTGCTTCGGTACCTGCTCGGTTCTTATTCCGCAGTTTGATGCAAAGAAATTTGCGGGTATCCTCAAAAAGCACAAGCCCACAATGATTTTCGGCGTTCCCACCCTTTATGATGCACTTCTCAAATCAAAGGGAACAGATAAAATTGATTTTTCATTCCTCAAATATGCCGTCAGCGGCGGTGACACACTCCCCGAAAAGCTTGAGGCAAGCGTAAACGAATTCCTTGCATCGCACAATTCAAAAATCAAAATCTGCGAAGGCTACGGTATGACCGAAGGTCTTGCAGCTCTCAGCCTTTCTGTTGGCGACGACTACAAATCAAGAACCATCGGCAAGCCCCTCATCGGTACACATATGTGTATTGTTGAGCCCGGCACAACCAATGTTCTGCCCGCAGGCGAAGACGGTGAACTCTGCGTAAGCGGCCCCACCGTTATGATAGGCTACAGAAACAACCCCGAAGAAACAGAGAACACACTCCGCACTCACGCAGACGGCAGAGTATGGCTTCATACAGGCGATATGGCTGCTATCGACAGCGAGGGCTTTGTTCACTATAAACTCAGAATCAAGAGAATGATGATTACTTCGGGCTTCAACGTATATCCCACTCAGATTGAGAGCGTTGTTGAAGAGCTTGATTTTGTTGACAAGTGCGTTGTTGTTTCAATCCCCCATCAGTATAAGAAGGAAGTTGCAAAAGCATATATCGTACTTAAAAACGGAACAGAAAAATCGGCTGAAACCGAAGAAATCATCCGTGCACACTGCAAAAAGAAGCTTATGCATTACAGCGTGCCTTATAAGTATGAATTTGTTGACCTTCTTCCCAAAACCGCATACAACAAAATCGACTTTATGAAGCTTCAGCGTGAAAGTGCAAAGGAGGCAGTGGGATGAAAGTAAAAAGACCGAGAACATGGGCTTACCGTATGTTCGGCCCTTTACTCTGGCTTATATTCCGCCTTTATTACAGCCCTAAGCTTTTCGGAAAAGGCAATATCCCCAAAAAGGGTGCGGTTGTTGTATGCAGCAACCATAAGCACGTTCTTGACCAGTGCCTTGCCGCAATGTCAACACTCAGACCCATAAATTATATGGCTAAGGCTGAATATTTTCAGGGTAAATTCGCCTGGTTTTTCAAACTTGCAGGCTGTATCTGCGTTAACCGCAACGGTCACGACGAAGAGGCAAAGGCATCCGCAAACGCCGTTCTTCAGTCAAACGGTGCACTCGGAATTTTCCCCGAAGGTACAAGAAACAAAACCAACAATCTTATGGGCGAATTCAAATACGGTGCAGCATCTCTTGCCTGCAAAAACGGTGCAATGATGGTACCCGTTGCCGTTACTGGCGAATATAAATTCAGAAGCAAGTCTCTCTGTGCAAGAATCGGCGAACCTTTTTCAACAAAGGGTATGAGCGTTGAAGAGGCAAACAAAAAGCTTCACAGCGAAATCGTAAAAATGATTAAAGAAAATCTCGATGCAGGCTACGGCACGGCAGATGAATTCGAAAGAATGGAAAGATTTGAGAAAGAAGCAAAAATTTCATAAAAAATAAGGGACTGCATTTGCAGTCCCCTTTTTTTATCAGCTTACTCTTTTTACAATTTTTACAACACCGCTTGCACCGTCAAGGCGGATAACATCGCCGTTTTTAACGGTTGACATCAGGTTATCAATGCCCACAACCGCAGGTATGCCGAGCTCTCTTGAAATGATTGCGGTATGTGAAAGAAGCGAACCTTTTTCGCTCACAACACCTTTTGCCTCAGCAAGGAGAAATACCCAGCCGGGGTCGGTCATTTTGGTGATAAGAATTTTATCCTTTACGCTGCTCACGTTTTTAACATCGGTAACAACGCACGCCTCACCCTCAACAACACCGTTTGAACAGGGTATGCCGAGCATTTCATCCTTACCGCAATAAACAGAGTTCATATTGATGTTGCGGTGGTTTTTGTCAAACGCCTTGTCGCTGAAAATAATTCTTGAATATGCGGGCAGAAGAGCATACATTTCATATTTATTCTTTCTTGCAATAACGGTTTCACGCATATCGCAGGGCGTTTTTGCAAGCGAACGAAGTTCATCAAGGGTGAGATAAAACACATCTCTTTTATTATCAATATAATTTTCTTTTACATAAATATCGCCCAGACGGAGAACGGCTTCTCTTACCATACCGAAAATTCTGCCTCTGTTAAGGCGTTGTATTTCTCTGTTGCCGATACCGAGCATACAGTTTTTGCTCAGGAATTTTGTAATCGGGTCTTTGATATCAAACTCTTCTTTCTGATTCTGTTCTTCAAGAAGGGGCAGAAGTTTTTCAATATCCTCGGCAAACTCATTGATTTTCGCATCAAAAAGCTCAGGATTTGTTCTGAATGTTTCGGTTTCAAGTTTAAGCTCTTCAAGGCATCTGTCACCGTAAACGGCAATATATTCGTCGGCTCTTTTGCGGTATTCCCACGGGCTCATTTTATCTTTTTCCATTGCAATTTTTATCATTTCTTTAACGGGCTTCATACTCTCAATGTTTGAAATGCCCGAAATATATGAATTCGCAATCTGTTCGTGGTTTTCATATTTCTTTTTGAGTCTGCTCTTGAGAAGACCCGTAAATATAAATGCATAAGTATCGTTGAGCAGAGTTATGCCCCAGCACGAAAGAAGCTGATCCTGAATTTTATCAAAAAGCTCAAAAATCTCATCGGCATTCATTTCTTCTTCAAATCTGCCGTAAACATAATTTTTTATTTCAATAAACTTTTCGTTGAGCTTTTTCATATTCTTGGGCGTATTTATAAGCTCGTTAACCGTGTTGAAATATATTGAAGCTTTTACAAACGGATTGATTTTGTTTTTCTTGTTATCATATTCTTTATATTTAACGCCAACAAGCTCCTGCCATACGGCGATTATCTTTTTGCTGAAAGGCAGAAATTTTATGGCATTATACCAATTATTAAGATTATAGTACAGTCTGCCGTTTGAGTTGCCAACGGTATTTTCAAGAATATCGTAGCGTTTTTTCAGCTCTTTTTCGTTTTTGAGAAGTCTGCGTGCGGTATCCTTGAACACGCCCGCATAAACCATATCAACAAAAGAAACGGTCAGCGGAAGGCTCAGACCCGGATAGCTTTCAACAATATTGCTGTTATCAAAAATAAGCGGATTTTCGTCAGAAAGAGTGGTAATCGGTCTTGCCTGAAGAATAAAAAGTTTATCGTTTTCAACCGCAAATTCAATATCCGTATATTTACCGATATGACTGCAGATGATTTTTGAAACATCAATCAGCTCGTGCACCATTTCATCGCTGAGCAGATTTTCTTTTCCGTCATAATAATAAATATCATCGGTGAGCGAATAGTAATACGAGGTGGTGTCGATTCTGTCAGACACAACATTTTCGCCGAGTCCCCTGCCCGCAACGATAACCGTTTCGTTGAGAATACCCTGAGGGTTAGCGGTAAAAACAATGCCCGAAACATCGGAATTTACCATTCGCTGAACAATAACATTCATTTTGAGAAGGCTGATATCAAGGCCCTTCTGCTCCATATATGTAAGCACGTTTTCGTTATAAAGCGAGCATACGCAGTCGGCTATCCTTTCGGGAATATCCTTGCGTTCAACGTTGAGAAACGTATCAAACTGACCCGCAAAACTGTTGTCGGCGGAATCTTCAACACACGATGATGAGCGAACCGAGAATTTTTCACCTTCAAGATTTATTCCGCGTGATACCGC
>JAXJVE010000239.1:0-2958 GCA_036308705.1 Acutalibacteraceae bacterium | reverse complement strand
GAAGAGGTTTTTGCCGCATTTCATTCAGACCATCGCAGAAAAATCCGCATAGCAATAAAAAACAATGTTGAAATTAAAATTCACGGCAGCGAAATGGCTGAAACCTTCTATCAGATAATGAAAGAAACCTGTGAAAGAGACGGCTTTGAGCTTCGTTCAGCCGCATACTTTGCAAAGATTCTTGATGTTTTCGGCGATAAAGCAAGGCTCTATATGGCGTATTACGAAGGCGAACCCATTGCGGGTGCGATTTCGGTTTTATGGGGCGACAAGGTATGGTATTTCTACGGTGCATCATCAAACTCAAACCGTAAGGTTATGCCCAACTATCTGCTTCAATGGGAAATGATCAGATGGGCAATAGAAGAAAACTGCCGAATCTATGATTTCAGAGGCGTTGCGGGCGTTATTGATGAAAGCAATCCCCTTTTCGGCCTTTACCGCTTCAAGCACCGTTTTGACGGCACATATATTGAATTTATGGGTGAAATGGATCTTATCACAAAACCCTCAGCCGCAAAAATAGTTGATGTATCACAAAAAATAATGAAAAAATTGAGATAAAGGAGAATGAATATGATTAATGTTACAGTTTGGAACGAAGGCGTTCACGAAAAACTCAGCAACGAAGTTGCGGGCGTTTACCCTGCGGGTATTCACGGCTGTATAAAAAACTTTCTTGCTTCACAGGATGATTTCAGAATCCGCACCGCTACCCTTTCACAGCGTAAATGCGGCCTTTCTGACGAAGTTCTTGAAAATACGGATGTTCTTATCTGGTGGGGACATATGGCACACGACAAAGTACCCGACAAGCTCGTTGAAAAAATCCATAAGCGTGTACTCGCAGGTATGGGGCTTGTAGTTCTCCATTCAGGTCATCATTCAAAGATTTTCAGATCGCTTATGGGCACAACCTGTAATCTCCGCTGGAGAGACGGTGACAGAGAACGCATCTGGACAATCAACCCCACTCACCCCATTGCAAAAGGTATTCCCGCACATTTCAGCCTCGGAGTTGAAGAAATGTACGGTGAGCAGTTTGATATTCCCAAGCCCGATGATATAGTTTTTCTCGGCTGGTTTGAGGGCGGTGAAGTTTTCCGTTCAGGTTGCTGCTGGCAGAGAGGTCTGGGCAAGATTTTCTACTTCCAGCCCGGTCACGAAAGCAATCCCACATTCCACAACGAATATGTACAGAGAATTATTATCAATGCCGTTCGTTGGGCTGAACCCGCAGTAACAATCAGAGAGCCCATTCCTTGCCCCCACAAGAAGATTTCTCCCGAAGACAGATATAAGGAGAGCAGAACAAAATAATGAATACATTCAAAATAAAAAAACTCAGAGAAAATGCAAAAATCCCGTTCAGGGCAACCCCCGGCAGTGCGGGAATGGATCTTTATGCCTGCATTGACGAGCCGATCACACTTGAAGGCGGCGAAAAGGCAGTTATTCCCACAGGAATCGCCATTGAACTCCCCTCAGCCGAACTCGGTGCATTTGTTTTTGCAAGAAGCGGTCTTGCAATCAAACACGGTATCGGTCTGCTCAATTCCGTCGGAGTTATTGACAGCGACTACCGTGGCGAAATCTGTGTAGGTGTTATCAATCAGCTCAAAGAGGCATATACAATCAACCCCGACGAGCGTATAGCACAGCTTGTTATTATGCCCGTTTCACTGATAGCTCCCGTTGAAGCCGATGAACTTGACGAAACCTCAAGAGGTGCAGGCGGTTTCGGTTCAACAGGAAAGGCGTAAGTAATGGAAGAGAAAATAATTGAAGAAATAAGTTCGGAAGAAATAACAACAAAAGAAAAGAAACCTTTTATTCAAAAGGTTCCTTTCGGTGTGTTCAGTCTGATATGCCTGGGCTTCACATATTTTGTTGCGTGCACAATCGGAATGCTTGTTATTCCCGTTATTCTGTGCGTTATTTTTGTGTTGCCTCACGGCGTTGTATTTGCAATTCTCGATATCGCAATACGCAAGAAAAAGGTTATTCCGATAATCAGCCTTGCACTTTCACTTTATCTTATTTTCGGAACCTTGTTTATTTTGTGTTCTGCGATATTCGGTATTTTTTCACAAGTTGCTTAAGGAGATATTATAATGAAAAAAATTCTCAGTATCATATGCGTAATTTCAATTTTATTCTCATCATTCTCGTTTGTTGCATCTGCGGCGGATACAAACTATAAGCCCTACGAAGACAGTCAGTATTTTACATACGGTGATTATGACATTCACTACAGAGTTATACCCGCCAAAGGTCAGCAAAAAGGCAGAATAATGATGATTCACGGCTTTCTCTGCTCTACATACGCCTGGAGAAATATGGCTTCAGAGCTTTCGGCAGAGGGTTACGAATGTGTGCTTGCAGACGTGCCGAACTTCGGCTTCAGCACAAGAGAAACCGATGTTGAAACCGTTGTTGACCGTGAAATTCTTATCACTGAGCTTATGAAAAGCATCGCACCTGTGGATGAATGGATTATTGCGGGTCATTCAATGGGCGGCGGTATCGCCGTTAACATTGCAGAGCAGAATTCCGTTAAGGCACTTCTCCTCTATTGCCCCGCACCGCAGAGCGAATTCCCCGCATTTGCAGAGAGCATAGTCAAATCGAAGCCTATGGAATGGTTTATGAACGTATTTTTTGAATACGGCACAAAAATTGATTTTCTTGTAAAATTTATCATATATTTTGCAACAAACGATTGGGCTTTTGCAATGGATTATGATGTTTCGGGCGTTACCGATGCTGTGCAGTATGACGGATTCGGTGCGGGTATATGCGAAATGATGTATAACGTAAAGTCCACAAATCTTGATGACGTTGATAAAATCACCTGCCCCGTATTGCTTTGTCAGGCAACAAACGATATCATTCTCAACGCCACAATGAAAGAGCAGATGAACACCGCATTCCCCGATGCAACAACATATACCGTTG
>JAXJVE010000238.1:0-1005 GCA_036308705.1 Acutalibacteraceae bacterium | reverse complement strand
TGCTCCCATGGGCGAAAATGCTTCGTATGAAGCGGCAGCTATCGTTGCAGACCTGCGTGCGGGCGGAATAAGTGCCCAGACTGATGTTGTCGGCCGTTCACTCAAAGCACAGATGAAGTTTGCCGATAAAATCGGTGCAAAATACACAATGGTGCTCGGCGATGACGAAATCACTTCGGGCAAGGCAAAAATCAAGAATATGGACAGCGGTGAAGCTACCGAAACAGAACTTGAAGGACTTGCCGATAACTTTATGGAATTTATGCTCCGTCAGGAAACAGCGGCACTTGGCGAAACACTCGGCGACCTTGATGGCGTTGACCTTTCGGCTTTACTTAACTTTTAATTGAAGGATGATATAAAAATGGATTTTATGACAGGACTTAAAAGAACCCACTACTGCGGCGACCTTCGTCTTGCCGATGCGGGCAAAACAGTTACCGTTGCAGGTTGGGTACAGCGTCAGAGAGACCTCGGTGCTCTTATCTTTATTGACCTTCGTGACAGAGAAGGCATTGTTCAGCTTGCTTTTGACGAAGCAACCGCAAAGGATGTTTTTGAAAAGGCTGCTTCGGCAAGAAGCGAATATGTTCTTATGGCTCAGGGCGTTGTAAGAGAGCGTTCGGCAAAGAATACCGAAATCCCCACAGGCGAAATTGAAATTGAGGTAAAGGATCTTCGTATTCTTGCAAAGAGCGAAACTCCTCCCTTTGAAATTATTGATGACTGTCAGACAGCGGAGCTTACAAGGCTCAAATACCGCTATCTTGACCTTCGCAGACCCGACCTTCAGAAGAATATTCTTCTCCGCCACAAGATTACAAAAATTACAAGAGATTATTTTGACGAAAACGGCTTTGTTGAGATTGAAACTCCCATTCTCATCAAATCAACTCCCGAAGGTGCACGAGATTATCTTGTACCCAGCCGTATCCATAAGGGCAAGTTCTATGCTCTTCCCCAGTCACCTCAGCTTTACAAACAGCTTTCAATGGTTGCAGGCTT
>JAXJVE010000237.1:0-5028 GCA_036308705.1 Acutalibacteraceae bacterium | reverse complement strand
CTGCAAGATACTTTCGTGTTTCTGGCATCGACCATATTCCGCCAAAGTGTGCCGCAACAACGGGTGCGTTGCCGAATACGGGCAAAACACTTGCAAGTGCCTCAGCGGTACAATGAACAGGCTCGGGGTAGCCGATATCAAAACCGCAGTGAAAAAGGGTTATTAATCCCAACTCAGCAATTTTTTCGTATATCGGAATCATTTTTTTATCGTCAACAAAATATCCCTGATAATCGGGATGAAGCTTTACGCCCTTTATCCCGTTTTCGCTCAGCCTTGAAAGTTCATCGAGAGCATCGGGGCTGTCGGGGTGCACCGAGCCGAAGGGAATTATGCCGTCAACTTCTTTGAGCGAAATTGCAAAATCGTTGACATTCTTTTGCTGTTTCGGGTTTGTTGCTATATTGAGCACAACGGAGTAATCAACGCCGTCTGCCTTCTGAAGGCTGAGCAGACCGTCAACCGTGCCGTCGTGAAAAGGTCTTGTTATTCCCGAACGGAGCCTGAGAATCTCCATCGCCTTTGAGGCGAGCTTATCGGGGAAACAATGTGTATGAAAATCTATTATCAATTTTTTCACGCTTTCATGGGTAATTTTATATATTTTACACCTAAAATAAGACCATATCAATAATAATTTATAAATAATTATAAAATTTTGAAAAATACTTGATATTTATTACATTATGTGTTAGAATAACGACAGTAGGATTATGGATTACATGAGAGTGGGGCGACCCGCTCTCTTGTGTTTATATGAACGAAAATCAAATTCATATACAAAGGAGAATTGCTCATGGCAAAAAGTAAGGGCGGAAACGTTGTTGCCGCTGTATGGGAAATTGCAGAGCCGATAGCCGAAGAGCTCGGTCTTGAATTATGGGATATCCGCTTTGTTAAGGAAGGTACCGATTGGTTTTTGCGTATCTTTATTGATAAAGAAGGCGGAGTAGGTATTACCGACTGCGAAAATATGAGCCGTGCAATCGACAAGCCCCTTGACGATGCAGACCCCATTGAGCAGAGCTACTGCCTTGAGGTTTCTTCACCCGGCGTTGAAAGAGAGCTCACAAGAGAAACTCATTTTGAAGCCTGCAAGGGTGAAAAAATCAAAGTGAAGTTTATCAGAGCCGTTGAGGGTGTGCGCGAGTTTTCGGGCGTGCTCGAGGATTTTGACGGCAAGGCAATAACAATGCGCCTTGAAGACGGCAACGCAATGGTTTTTGAGAAAAAAGAAACAAGCTATATCAAACTTGATGATTTCAGTTTTTAATCGAAAGGAACGGATTGGAAAAATGAAGAACAATGAATTTTTCGAGGCTGTCAAGTATCTCAGCAAAGAAAAGAGAATTGCAGAAGATGCACTTTTTGAAGGTATTCAGAGAGCTATCGTAACAGCAGTCAAGAGAGACTACAACAACAAAGATATCGTATTCTGCGAAATTGATGCAGAAGAGCAGAAATTCAGAGTTTTTGTACGCAAGAATGTTGTAACCGAAATTCTCGACCCCGATGAAGATATGACTGTTGAGCAGGCTCAGAGATACAAGAAGAATGCTCTTGCAGGCGATATCGTTGAAATCGAGCTTGAAACAAAAGAAGTAAGCCGTATTGCTGCCGAAAAGGGCAAGCACATTCTCCGCCAGGCAATCAGAGAGGCTGAACACGGTCAGATCAAGGCTGAGTTTGAAAACAAGAAGCAGGAGATCGTTACCGCTAAGGTTACAAAGATTGAACCCGATACTCTCGACGCATTCGTTGAAATCGGTAAAATCAGCGAAAGACTTCTCAGAAGCGAACAGCTTCCCACAGATAACTTCTCAGTAGGCGATATCATCAAAGTTTATATTGCTGAAATCAGAGAGGCAACCAAAGGCCCCAGAGCCACAATTTCAAGAACACATCCCGGTCTTGTACGCCGCCTTCTTGAAAGCGAAGTTCCCGAAATCTTCGACGGCACAGTTGAAATTATGTCGGTATCACGTGAAGCAGGTTCAAGAAGCAAGATTGCCGTTCACAGTGCAGACGAAAACGTTGATCCCGTAGGCGCATGTATCGGTCAGAGAGGCGTTCGTATCAACAAGATTGTTGATATCCTCGGCGGTGAGAAGCTCGATGTTGTACGCTACAGCGAAAACCCCGCAGAGTATGTTGCAGCTGCACTTGCCCCCGCAGATGTTATCTCAGTTACGGTTGAGAGCGAAGAAGAGCGTTCATGCAAAGTTGTTGTTCCCAACAGCCAGCTTTCACTCGCTATCGGTAACAAGGGTCAGAACGCACGCCTTGCAGCTAAACTCACAGGCTGGAAGATTGATATCAACCCCGAAACAGAAGAACCCGTCATCAGTTTTGATGAATAATATATTGATGATTTGCCTTACGGCATCAGTTCAGTGAATAGTGAATAATGAAAAGTGAACAGTTAAGGGTGGGCATAGCCCACACCCATAATATAATCGGTCATAGGCAGAGCCTATCCGAAACTTTGCACTTTGCACTTTTAACTTTTCACTTAAAAAATAACCCGAAAAGGAGCCAAGCTATGCAGACCCGTCGAGTACCAATGAGAAAATGCACAGGCTGTAACGAAATGAAGCCCCAAAAAGAGCTTGTCAGGGTGGTAAAAAGCCCTGAAGGCGAAATATCGCTTGACCTCACCGGCAAAAAGCCCGGCAGAGGTGCATACGTATGTAAGGATGCGGAGTGTCTTATCAAAGCAAGAAAAGCAAAGAGGCTCGAAAAATCTTTCTCATGTGCAATCCCCGACGGAGTTTACGAGAGAATGGAGGAAGAGCTGAAAAATGAATGATAACCCAAAGCTCCTCTCTCTTCTCGGTATGTGCCGCAGGGCAAACAGATTAAGCTGCGGTCACGATGCGGCGATAGGCTCGGTCAGAAGCAAAAACGCAAAGCTTTGTCTGCTGAGCGGTGATTCTTCTCAGCGGCTGAGAAATGAGATTGAGCGTGAAGCGGCATTCGGCGGAAGGAATATTCCCGTCAGAGTGCTGAGTTCAACAATAGACGAAATAGGTAAAGCCACAGGGCTTAAGTCCGCTGTGGTAACAGTCAACGATGAAGGCTTTGCAAAAACCATGCTTGGGCTTCTGAACACAACAGAGGAGGTTAATCTATGATTAATAAATACAGAGTACACGAAGTTGCAAAAGATTTTGATGTCAAAAGCAATATAGTAGTTGATTTGCTTACAAAACATTTTGACGGTCAGAAAAAGCATATGACAGCTCTTGAAGAAGATGAGCTTGACCTGATATTTGAAACTTTCACAAAAGAAAACGAAGTTTCAGACCTTAACGAATATTTTGAATTTGTGCCTTCTGCAAAGAAAGCCAAGGATAAACCCGAAGAAAAGGCTGAAGAAACAAAGGCAGAAGAAGTGAAGAGTGCACCCGCACCCGAAAAGAAGCCTGAGAAAAAGGCTGAGAAGGCTCCCGAAAAGAAGCCCGAGAAGAAGGCTGAAGATAAGAAGCCTGCTCCCGAAAAGAAAGAGCAGAAGAACGAGAAGAAGCCTCAGCAGAATAACAACAAGGCTGATAAGCTTCCTCCCATGCCCAAAAAGCAGCCCAAACCCGAAAACAAGGAAATTGACAATAAGCCCATGCAGTCAAGAACAAAGGGTGAGATGAGAACAATCGACACCCGTGCGGGCAACGTTGACCTTGAAAAATATAACGAGAGATACGAAAATATCGCTCCCGAAAACAAAACAAAGCAGCACGAAGGTGCAGTTAAAAAGCAGAAGCTCAAGCAGAAGAGCCAGCAGTACAGAAAGCAGGGCGGTATGCGTTCATCAAGACGCGAAACCGAAGCTGAAAGACTCAAGAGAATTGCTGCTGAAAGAGCAAAGAAGCCTCAGCTTCAGCTCAAGCTTCCCGAAGAAATCACAGTCGGCGAGCTTGCTGCTATGCTTAAGATGACCGCTGCAGAGGTTATCAAAAAGCTCTTCACTCTCGGTCAGATGGCAACCGTAAACGAAGTTCTCGATTACGAAACAGCAGCTATCGTTGCCGAAGAGCTTGGTGCAAAGGTAGAAAAAGAAGTTGTTGTTACCATTGAAGACAGAATTATCGACGACCACGTTGACGACGAGAGCGAACTTGTTACAAGAGACCCCGTTGTTGTTGTTATGGGTCACGTTGACCACGGTAAAACATCTCTTCTTGACGCTATCAGAAACACATCGGTTACAACAACAGAAGCCGGCGGTATCACTCAGCACATCGGTGCTTACAGAGTTAACCTCAACGGCTCGGATATTACTTTCCTTGATACTCCCGGTCACGCAGCTTTCACATCAATGAGATTGAGAGGTGCAATGGCAACCGATATCGCAATTCTTGTTGTTGCGGCTGATGACGGTATTATGCCTCAGACCATTGAAGCTATCAACCACGCAAAGGCAGCAGGCGTTCAGATTATTGTTGCTATCAACAAGATGGATAAACCCGCAGCTAACCCCGATAAGGTTCTTCAGCAGCTCACAGAGTATGAACTTGTTCCCGAAGAATGGGGCGGTGAAACAATCTGCGTTCCCGTTTCAGCTCTTACAAGACAGGGTATTGATAACCTTCTTGAATCAGTTCTTCTTGTTGCCGAAATGCAGGAACTCAAGGCTAACCCCAACCGTTCCGCAAAGGGTGTTGTTATTGAAGCAAGACTTGATAAGGGCAGAGGCCCCGTTTCAACTCTTCTTGTTCAGAACGGTACTCTCAGATCGGGCGATATCATCGTTGCAGGTACAGCAGTCGGCCGTGTCAGAGTTATGACAGACGACAAGGGCAGAAAAGTTAACGAAGCAGGTCCCTCAGTTCCTGTTGAAATTATGGGTCTTGCAGAAGTTCCCCAGGCAGGTGACGGCTTTGACGCAGTTAACGACGAACGCCTTGCAAGAGAACTTGTTGAGCAGAGAAAATCAAAGGCGAAGGAAGAGCAGTTCAAGGAATTCCAGAAGGTTACTCTTGATAACCTCTTCGCTTCAATTCAGGAAGGTCAGCTCAAAGACCTCAATAT
>JAXJVE010000236.1:0-1801 GCA_036308705.1 Acutalibacteraceae bacterium | reverse complement strand
GTGTCGCCCACATTTTTGTGTGCGTGAGGAATTGAGGAATCAAAATATGCACTGTCACCTTCGTTAAGCTCATAGCAGATATCACCAATATAAAGATGAAGGCTTCCTGAAAGAACATAGTCAAATTCCTGTCCTTCGTGTTCATCCATTACGGGAGGATTACCGGAAGGGTCGATTGTAACAAGAAAAGGTTCGGCTTTCTTGTTTCTGAATGTGTATGCAAGGTGTGAAAACTCATATCCGGGATTGCGGTTTGCAATATATCCCTTGCCTTTTTTTACAACCGTACAGGATGAAAGGCGGGGTGATTCACCGCTGATAATATCAAGAATATCAACACCGAGAATGAGAGCAATGTTATTGAGAGTGCTGATTGCGAAATCATATTCACCGTGCTCAAACGCATTGTAGTTTTCTTCGGAAATTTCAAGCTTTTCAGCCATTTCTGAAGCGGAAAAACCGCAGGTTTCACGCAGGGAAGCAACTCGCAGGCCAATTTCTTTTAATTCAAGCATGTGGGTGTCTCCTTAATCGTAATATTAATAATTGTAGCCGATTTCTACAGCTTTGATGTTGAGCTCAATGAGATTCTGTTTCTTTGCGGGAACAAGCTTTTTCATTGTTGTTTCAACATTCTCATAAGGCATTACGCCTGCTTTTGCAATAACGTGACCAATCATAATCATATTTGCAAGACCGGGAAGGTTTTCATCAGATGCAAGCTTTGTTGCAGGAATGTAATAAACTTCAACATCATCTCTTTCAACCTTACGGTCAACAAGTGAACTGTCAACAAAAATCTTTGCACCGGGAACAGCTGCATTTTCAAATTTATCAAGTGAAGGAAGGTTCATCGCTACAAGCACGTTGGGGTTTGAAACGATGGGTGAGCCGATCTTTGAATCGCTGAGAATGATAGAGCAGTTACAGGTACCGCCTCTCATTTCAGGGCCGTAAGAGGGGAGCCAGCTTACTTCACGGTCTTCAAGAAGTCCATCATAAGCAAGGAATTTTCCCGAGAAAAGAATACCCTGACCGCCGAAGCCTGCAAGAAGTATTTCATGTGTCATGATTATTTATCCTCCTTTTCAGCTGTCTTATCTTTATAAACACCGAGAGGATAATAGGGAATCATATTCTCCTCAAGCCATTCAAGAGCCTTATCAGGCTTAAGACCCCAGTTTGTGGGGCAGGTTGAAAGAACTTCAACAAGTGAGAAGCCCTTGCCTTCAAGCTGATTCTGGAAAGCCTTTTTGATAGCCTTCTTTGCATTCTTAACATTCTTAACGTTGTTAACTGCAACTCTTTCAAGATAAGTTGCACCGTCAACATTTGAAAGAAGTTCACAAACTTTAACGGGAAGACCAACCTGTTCGGGGTTTCTGCCGTAGGGTGAAGTCTGTGTAACCTGACCGGGGAGAGTTGTGGGAGCCATCTGACCGCCTGTCATACCGTAGATAGCGTTATTAACAAAGATGATGGTGATATTTTCGCCTCTTGCAGCTGAATGAACTGTTTCAGCAGTACCGATAGCAGCAAGGTCACCGTCACCCTGATATGTGAAAACGATGTTTTCGGGGAATGAACGCTTAACACCTGTTGCAACTGCGGGAGCTCTGCCGTGAGCAGCTTCAATCATATCGCAGTTGAAGTAGTTATAAGCGAAAACTGAACAGCCAACGGGTGCAATACCAACGGTCTTACCTTCAATGCCGAGTTCGTCGATAACTTCAGCAACAAGGCGGTGAATAATACCGTGTGTACAGCCGGGGCAATAATGGAGTGTGTTTTCTGTAAGTGC
>JAXJVE010000235.1:0-3287 GCA_036308705.1 Acutalibacteraceae bacterium | reverse complement strand
TTCCTCAACAACCTCACTCGGAGTCGGGTCGGGAAGGCTGTAAACAGGAATATCCGGAAGCACAGGTTCTTCATCCACAGGTGCAAAAGTTGATTCATCTGTAACAAAATTATCTTCAAATTCATCTGCAGAAACGGTAGGTTTGCTCGGAGGACTGAAACGTTTTTTCTTTTCTTCCTCTGCTTTTTCACGCTTCTGTGCGTTCTGTTCAATCTTTTCGGTAGTTATTTCGCTTACCTTTTTTACAGGCTTTTTCACAAAGTTATAAAGTGTACCAAGTGTTGTACCTGTAAGAAGCATTATCATAACAAATATAAGCAAAGCGAAGGTTATGAGTGCACCTATTTCGCCGAAAAGCATTGAGGTGAGTCCGCCGAAAAACGCACCGAAAACACCGCCGCCGAATGCCGTAGCGGCATCCCATACAACGGTAAATCTTCCGATGAGATTTGTTGTTTCGTCAAAGAATCCCTTATCTCTGAAAATGTTTTCAAAGAAAAGAATATGAGCCATACCTGTAAGAAGTGCAGTTGAAACAAACACAACCGCAGAATTTATAACGAGATTCTTGACAGGTTTGTTCTTTGCAAGGATAACCGCAATATAAACAAGAATTGCGGGCACAAGAATTGCACTGAATCCGAACAGACCGAACATTGCATCGTGCATAAATGTCCACACACTCTGACCTTTGATAAGTACAACCGCTGCCGAAAACACAGCAACGGCAAAAAGAACAATCGCAGCTTTCTGCTGATTTGCGGCAACAGGATTCTTTTTAACTTCTGCGGGCTTGCGGTTTGAGGACTGCGGTTTCTTTTTTGCACCCGTAGTTTTTTTATTCTGAGAATTTGCCATTTATTTCATCCTTTCGGAGTATTATTTTCAATCATATCATAAAGACAATCGAGAGCGTCGGACAAACTGCCGAGGCAGTCGATAAGACCTTCACCGACAGCCGCTTCACCGCTGAGAACGGTTCCGACATCCATAACAAGTTCACCTGTTGCAAGCATCATTTCACGGAATCTGTCGGGTGAAATATCGGAATTATCGGAAACAAAACGAACTATTCTCTCCTGCATCTGCTGAAAATAAGCGAGAGTCTGCGGTACTCCGAGCACAAGCCCGTTCATCCTCACGGGGTGAATGGTCATAGTTGCAGACGGTGTGATAAACGATTTATCCGTTGACACAGCAAGCGGAACACCGATTGAATGACCGCCGCCGAGAACAAGCGACACAGTTGGTGTTTTCATACCCGAAACAAGCTCTGCAATCGCAAGACCCGCTTCGATATCACCGCCGACAGTATTGAGTATCATTATAAGACCCTCAACCTCATCACTTTCTTCAATGGCAACAAGTTGCGGAATAACGTGCTCATACTTGGTTGTTTTGTTTTGTGCGGGCAAAATATAATGCCCTTCAATCTGACCGATAACAGTAAGGCAATGGATAAGATGACCGCCTTTTTTTACTGTTATTGAGCCTGATTCCACAATATCGTTCAGTGCCGACGAACACTCGCCCTCTTCACCGTTGCCGCTGCTCAGATCGGGCGATTGCCAGGGCGGAGAAGGTAAGAAAAAATTGTCTTTTTTGTTTTTGTTTTTCTTCATTCAATATGCACTCCTCGGTAAAATAAAACAAAAATATTATGCCTCGGAGTTTGAATATTAAACGCAATTATACATATTAAAGATTATACCATCTTTTCAAAATCATTGCAACAAAAAACTCAATATTTTGTAATAAAAATTATTAAAAATATCATATTTTGTGCTTAATATTACATTATATTATTACTTTGGGTAAAGCAAAAGCCACCCGTGTTCAACAAACACGGGCGGCTGAAAACAATTCAATTAAAAGAGTCCGCTGATTTTGCCGTTTTCATCAACGTCAATTTTCTCCGCAGCGGGAACTTTGGGAAGACCGGGCATAGTCATTATATCGCCTGTAAGAACAACGATAAAGCCTGCACCTGCTGAAATTTTAACATTCTTGATAGTTACCGTAAAGCCTTCGGGTGCACCAAGTTTTGCGGGGTCATCCGAGAAGCTGTACTGTGTTTTAGCCATACATACGGGAAGATTGCCGTAGCCCATAGCTTCAAGAGCGGCTATCTGCTTCTTTGCAGCGGGAAGAACGCTGATACCGTCGCCGCCGTATACTTTTTTAACAACAGCTTCAATCTTATCTTCGATTGTGCCGTCAAGCTCGTATGAGAAGGTGAAATCGTTGGGCTGCTCGCAAAGTCTTACAACCTCTTCGGCAAGCTCAATACCGCCGTTGCCGCCCTCTGCCCATACGTTTGAGAGAACAACATTAACGCCGAGTTCTTTACATTTTTCAATAATAAGATTAACTTCTGCATCGGTATCTGTGGGGAATCTGTTAACCGCAACAACCGAGGGAAGTTTATAAACATTCTTGATATTTGAAACGTGGCGGAGAAGGTTGGGAATACCCTTCTCGAGTGCTTCAAGATTCTCGCCGCCAAGCTCTGTTTTGGGTACACCGCCGTGCATTTTGAGTGCTCTGATTGTTGCAACAACAACAACTGCAGAAGGTGTAAGACCTGCATAACGGCACTTGATATCAAGGAATTTTTCTGCACCGAGATCAGCACCGAAGCCTGCTTCGGTAATCGCATAATCGCCGAGTTTCATAGCAAGCTTTGTTGCCATAACTGAGTTACAGCCGTGTGCAATATTTGCAAAAGGTCCGCCGTGAACAAGTGCGGGAGTGCCTTCAAGAGTCTGAACAAGGTTGGGTTTGAGAGCATCCTTAAGAAGAGCTGTCATAGCACCTGCAGCTTTAAGCTCACCTGCTGTAACGGGCTTTTCATCATAAGTATAGCCGACAATAATTCTTGAAAGACGCTCTTTGAGGTCTGTGATTGATGTTGCAAGGCAAAGAACAGCCATAATTTCAGAAGCAACGGTGATATCGTAGCCGTCTTCTCTGGGCACACCGTTTACTCTGCCGCCGAGACCGTCTGTAACGAACCTGAGCTGTCTGTCGTTCATATCAACGCAACGCTTCCAGGTGATTCTTCTGGGGTCGATGTTGAGAGAATTGCCCTGATAAATATGGTTATCAAGCATAGCTGCAAGAAGGTTGTTTGCAGCACCGATTGCGTGGAAGTCGCCTGTAAAATGAAGGTTGATATCTTCCATAGGCACAACCTGAGCATATCCGCCGCCTGCGGCACCGCCCTTAACACCGAAAACAGGTCCGAGTGAGGGCTCACGCAGAGCAACTGCAACCTTTTTGCCTAT
>JAXJVE010000234.1:0-2295 GCA_036308705.1 Acutalibacteraceae bacterium | reverse complement strand
TCTGAACACCCTGCTGAAAAAACCGCCGCTTTTCGGAGTATCATCAGAATAAATCAAAGCCGCAATATTGCCTTCAACAGAAAGTTCACCCACCTCAACGCTCAGCCGGTTTATATGAAGATTGCTTCCTCTTATCGTCAGCTCGCCAAGATCGGTAAATACAACAACGGTTTCTTCATCAAAACTGTCAACATCCGACACACCCGAAACAGTAAGCATCCGCCTGTCCTCAAGCACAAGATTATGCGGTAAATTCTGAATTCTTTTTTCATCTGCCATAAAAAAACCTCCCTTTGCACAATTCTATGCAAAAGAGAGGTTTATTATGCTTTTATCAAAGCTGCTTAAACATAAGTGCCGCAGTTTCTTTGGTAGCGTGCTCCGAAACGTTGAGCACTTCAAAACGGCTTGTGTTCGCACCGAAAGTAAGCTCTATGATATCGCCCACTTTAACATCGTATGATGCACGGGCAACCTTGCCGTTAACTGTTACGTGTTTTGCATCGCAAGCTTCGTTTGCGATTGTTCGTCTTTTAATTATTCTTGAAACCTTGAGATATTTATCAAGACGCATAGTATTCTCCTTAAACAAAAAGGCTGCCCGATTGAGCAGCCTTGGTAAAAATCAACTTATTTTGCAACCTTTGCCTTAAGAGCAGCACCTGCTTTGAAAGCGGGAACCTTTGTTGCTTCAACCTTGATTGTTTCACCTGTTCTGGGGTTGCGAGCTTCCTTAGCTGCACGCTCACGAACTTCGAATGTACCGAAGCCGATAAGCTGAACTTTTTCACCTGCTGCAAGAGCATCTGAGATAGCTGCTACAACAGCGTTAACTGCCTTTTCTGCACACTTCTTTTCGATGCCTTCGTTTTTAGCAATAGCATTTACGAGTTCTGTCTTATTCATTTTTCTTACTCCAATCTTTTGGTTTTCTATTTTACAAATACGCAAGGTATTTATATACTGAAATATTATTTTGACTTTGCTTCGTCCCAGAGTTTATCAAGTTCATCAATACCGACACTTTTCATATCAATACCTCTCTCAGCCGCAAGGTTTTCAACATTTGTGAACCTTGAAAGGAATTTGTCGCTTGCAGCGGTAAGAGATTCCTCAGCATCAACCTTGATAAATCTTGAAACATTTACAGCTGAGAAAAGCACGTCGCCGAGCTCTTCAGCCATATTTTCTTTATCGCTGTTTGAAATTGCCTGCCTGAGCTCTGCAATTTCTTCTTCAAGTTTTTCGAGAGCACCCGAAACCTCAGACCAGTCAAAGCCGACATCTGCCGCTTTTTTCTGAAGTTTTGTTGCACGCATAAGAGCAGGCAACTCTCTGGGTACGCTGAGCATTGATTCGGTAGTTGTTTTTTGCTTTTTGGTTTTGCGTTTTATTGCATCCCAATTGGTGAGCACATCGTCAACGCCTGAAATACTGACATCGCCGAAAACGTGAGGATGGCGTTCGATAAGTTTTTTGCAAACGCCGTCTGAAACGGTATCAAAATCAAAAGTACCCTCTTCTGCTTCCATCTGAGCGTGGAACACAACCTGCATAAGCAGATCGCCGAGCTCTTCACACAGAAGATCGTTATCTTTTTTATTGATTGCCTCGATAACTTCGTAGGTTTCTTCGATAAGATTTTTCTTGATACTTTCGTGAGTTTGCTCGGCATCCCAGGGGCATCCGTCGGGAGCTCTGAGAAGCTTCATTATCTCAACCAAATCCTGCACATTATAACTTTCTTTGCGAATAAAGTCAACCATTTTTTTCTTCTCCCGAATAACTATTCTCTATTTTAACCCAAAAGTCCGTATTTTTCAAGGGTTTTTGCAATTTTTTCTCCTTTAGGCAAAACAGACACATCTTCTCTTGCAAGTCCTTTTATAAGAAGAAGAGTAATTCCGTAAACAACAGCGGCAAGTGCAACAGCGGCAAGTGCTGAAACAGTGCCTGCATTGAGTATGCTTTCGGTTGTATTGCCCGAAGCGATTGTTGTGAGAATATCGCTCTCTCCGATAACACCGAGAAGTTTACCTGCAACGAAAGGAATAAATTTATTGAGAAGCGAATTTGTTACAAAAGCAGTAACGCCGCAGAGAACGGCACAGACAAATGGTTTGCCGAAAACCGAACCCCAGTTGATTTTTACCTTTGTAATTCTCAGAAGAGAAATAAAATTGAATGAAACAATAACAACATAGAACAATACTGTACCGACAACCGCACCATAAATGTTCACCTTGGGAATACCTACAAGAACAAAGTTGCAGACAACTTTTGTGAGTGCACCGA
>JAXJVE010000233.1:0-4147 GCA_036308705.1 Acutalibacteraceae bacterium | reverse complement strand
TCAGACAGATGCACGATGACAGCAATAAGAAGAGTGTTTAACGCCTGGTGCAAAGACTGTTTTGGTAAAAATCTGTATTCCAAAAACGAATTCGATAAAGAGATTTCTTCTTATCTGAACATTTCGCCCGACGCCATTAAAACAAGGACAAGCTTTGACAGATATTATATCTTCACTTTGAACGAAAATGCGAAAAAAGACTACGACCGCGAGCTCTCCTTGTAATTGATGTTGATGACAAAATGACAAACCGAAAAAAACTGTTGTCACCCACAAACTCTTACACATCAACACTTTCGGTTCTCAATGACAAAATGACAATTTTACATATTAAAAGAAAAATAAATATAAAAAATTGTAAAATTCTTCTGTACAAATATATTGATATGTCTGAATTTGTCATTTCTGTCATTTCTGTTTTTGGGCAGCGTATATCGTCATCATCAGACAAATTAGAAAAACAGTGAGTCAAAACAAAAAACATGAGGTGTTATTATGAAAAAATTTAAAAATATTTCTGAATTTAAAAAACAAAGTATAAACGCTCTCGTACAGGAAATGAAAAAAACAAAGAAAAAAGAAGTGACCGCTTATGATGTCACTCATATAACAACAACCGATTGCTGTTTTTACTCTTTAAGGGTAAAAGACACATCCGGACTTATGGTCGGTGGATCTTGTGAAATAAACATAAACGGTAAAAAATACGAAATAACAATTTTTAAAATCAATAAAGATACTGTGACCATTGAATCCGAAGACTATTTCGGATCATATTTCGAAAATGCAAGAATATATGTTGATGAGTCTTACCTAACAAAAGCTCTCATCAGCAGAATTGAATCAATGACACCTGAAAACCTTTCAGAAATTGCTGAAAAGCTTCTCTTTTCTGAAAGAGAAGAACTTATTTCTGATACCCCTGTTAAAATATTTCCTGATACCGATGAGATAAAATCTGTACTACTTGAAGATATTTTGTTTGTATGGGGTCCACCAGGAACCGGAAAAACAACCAGAATTGTCAGCATGGTCAAAGAATATATCAATCAAGGTCTTCGTGTGCTTTTACTTTCTACAAGTAATAAAGCAGTGGATGAAGCGACGCTGAGAGTCTGTAAATCAGGTTATAAGCCCGGAGAAGCAGTCAGGTTTGGAAATGCTCAAAATAAAAAAATCACAAAATCAGACTTTATCCTTTCAAGTAAGTTTGCAAAATATCGCAGACCGGATCTTACCGATGAGGAACAGTTGCTGCTTGAAAAAATCACAGACAAAAAGAGTTCTTCTGAGGATTTGAATAATTACAGAAAAAGACTGGAAGAGGTCAGAAAAGAATTGAAAGAAGAGGAATATGAAATAATCAATTCGGCAAAGTTTGTTGCTACAACGTTTTGCACTGCTTGTTTGAATAAAAATATTTATGACGGAATTTTTGATGTTGTTATCGTTGATGAATCAAGTATGGCATACATCCCTTGTATTGTTTTTGCCGCAACAATAGCACGAAAAAATCTGGTTTGCGTAGGAGATTTTGAGCAACTTCTTCCGGTCGCAATCACAAATAACGATATTCTGAAATGTGATATTTTTCAATATTGCGGAATCACCGAAACCATTCACAATGGTCGGAGTCACAAATGGCTTTATTTGCTGGATGTTCAGTACAGAATGCATTCTGAGATTGCAAAATTCTTATCAGAAAATGTTTATTGCAATTTACTGAAAACCGCAGACGGTATTGACCGAAAACTACATCCGATAACGAATTCCGATCTGTTGCCGGGATGTCCGGTTGTAATAATTGATACCGGGAATTTATCACCTCAGAAAATGATGCTCAAAGAAGGCGGACACGGAATAAATCTTTTCAACGCTGTTGTTTCGGTTACAACTGCATTGAAGTGTTGTTCGAAAAACAGAGTAGGAATCATCACTCCGTATAAAAATCAAGCCGATCTGATTAATCACCTGTTAGAAGCCGCCGTACCATCTGATAACAAAAAAATAAGTGTTTCTTGCTCAACGGTACACAAATACCAAGGTTCAGAAAAGGATATAATAATCTACGATTCGGTAGACAGTTGTTCATTCGTAAAGCCGGGCTGGTTACTTCATAAAGACGGAAGTGATCTTCCTCGCAGACTCTTTAATGTTGCAATGTCACGCGCAAAAGGAAAGTTTATTTTTGTCGGAGATATAAGTTTTTTAAAAAATCTACTTCCGGATGACTCTCTTACAAAGAAGTTTATCAAGATTTTTGATAAACCGGAATTCCGGATAAACAACGAACAACTTCTTGATATGATTGTTGAAAGCAGCAGCAATGATTTTCAGGTTTTAAAATCAGATTCTTTTTGTAAAGAACTTTGCCGTTATATAAAAAAAGCACAATCACAAATCTATCTGCTCACCAAAAAAATCGACGAGGAAATTCTGTCGCAGCTTGAAAAAAAGAACGATGAAGGCGTGAAAGTTGAAGTAACTTCCGTAGTTTTGAAAAATGACAATGAATTTGCTTTTTTTGATGACAGAATTCTGTTATATAATTCCATTCCGGAAGAAAATATTTTTATTGCTATCAACAACAAGCTCCTTTCAGGCATGATAAAAAATGCATTATACAAACAGACAGGCTGAACATAACAGCAAACATCTCCCGATTCCACACGGATTCGGGAGATGTTTTTAAAAAAAGAAGGAAAAAAATAAGGAGTTGTTATTTTATTTTGACATCATAAAACACAGGCGGTCGTCCTGTTCGCCGCAGACGAGCACAGAAATCAGATGATCACCTTCTCTGCGGCCGACAATAATGCCTTTGGGACGCTCGTCAATAAACAGGTAACGCACGACAAGCTCTGTCCCGTATTTTGTTGTCAGCTCAATCTGCGAACCGCAGTCGAGCGGTGCGGGTTGTCCGCCCTTATGCATCAATGTTTTCTTAGGACGGAATTCTGTTGCGTTGAAACCTTTATTACTTATGCGTACAAAATAAAAAGTGCCTTTTTCTTCAGAGTCTATCAACATTGCCACAACCTTTTTTCGGTTGTTTTGTCTGCAAACAAACGTCAGCCCGGATGCATCGGGAGACTCAAACACACTGTAAACCAGTGAGTCTGAAACAATATCTATTTTATCAAGTGAAATATAAACCACCCCCTTCACAGATCAGGACGCAAAGAGCTGAACGCAATACATCATGCCGTCAATTTCAACAACGGCCATTCCGCCTCTGGTCCAGTCATCTATAATGTTTTTATAATGCAATTCAGAGTTTATCCAGCCGTTGACGATGATATCGGTATCAAAAACTGAACAAATAGCAATGTTTTCACCTACAGCGTCGTAATGAACGTTGTTTTCAATGAAAACCGTGTAAAAACGACTTCCGTCAGGTCTGACATGGCCCCTTCTCCAGAATCTGCTCCTCAGCGCGTATGTGTGCAAGATAACACAGCTCATAATCGAGTATCAGCGGATCTTTACCTGAAACTTCACGGACTTCATTTACCGCATCAAAGAGAAGAACGTCTTCTTTGTCAGGTGTGTAAGCCAATTCAGTTGCCGAGGTTTGTACTTCCGAAGGAACCGTAGTTTCCTCAGGTATGAACGGTGTTATGCTGCCGAAAAAGGTTGCTATCGCTGTTACGAGCGAAAGCAAAAAAGCTATTATTGATTTCATGAAATTCTCCTTTACATATAATGTTTTAATTTTTTTAAGAACAAGTAACTATATAAACTTGTCTCAGATGGGTTGACATTGCCAAGGCTCCCGATTTTTTTGTTTTTTGCCGATAACGAAGCAATCATTTTATCACCTCCCGAATTTCGATAATTTGCCTTTGCACAGAAAGTATGTAAGATTTCGATTTAAGTTTTGTTTTCTGAGCAAGCATTTTTTACATAACTCGTTTTTGCAGAAAGTATGTAAGATTAGCATACCTAAAAATAAGTCACAGCAAGAGTTTGACTCCTGCTGTGGCTTTTACTTGAAGTATGTAAGATCCTGTTTTAATTTGTTTTTCTTACATACTTTTTATGATGATATGTTTCAGGTAAAGTATGTAAGACTATACTTTGAATTGTTGTTTCTTACATACTTTCAGCGATGTTGTGTTTCAGATAAAGTATGTAAGACCATGCT
>JAXJVE010000232.1:0-3396 GCA_036308705.1 Acutalibacteraceae bacterium | reverse complement strand
GTTCCATAAAAATCCTTGTATAAAACCCCCGACAAAATGTCGAGGGTTTTATTGGTATTATTCGTTTGATTCTGAACCTGCTGTATCGTTAAATTCCTTAACTTCTGCAGCGATTGCCTTACGTCTTTCGCGGAGCTCTGCATACATTCTGTCTTTCTTCTCACCCTGAAGGTCATAGAAGAGCTGAGGAATGATACTGAGTGAACCTGTGATAACCGGAAGAAGAGTACACATCCAGAAGAGTGCGTAACGTGCTTTGAAGCTGAGTGAATCGGGAGTAGCATTGGGGTCATATTCAAACAGACCGAGGAGAAGAGGCTGGATAAAGCCTTTAACGGTGTTAACCATTTTGGTGATAAGACCCTTTGCAACGCCTGTCATACCCTCTGAACGGAAGCCGTTCTTCCATTCGCCGTAGTCGATAGCTTCGTTTCTCATTTCTTCGGGGATAACCTTTCTGATACCCCAGAAGAACATCCATATTGTTTCGCGGATCATAAATGCGGGAATCATAACTGCGAGGCTTTCGAAACCTCTCTTTCTGCCGCCGTCAAGCTTGATTAATGAACCTGCGGCAAATACACCGAGCAGCAGCACACCGTCAACATGGGAGCCTGCAATCCAGAGAGCCTTTGTTGAGAACTTGGAGCGTGCCCAGGGAACGTATGAGTAACTGATGGGTGAAACAACAGCGCCGGGGATACCAACAACGGTTGACATTGTTGCAAATCTGAGAACGTTGATGTAGTAGAGGTTTGTACCTGAACCGATACTGAATGAGCTGAGGAATTCTGAAAGAGTGATAAGAAGCAGCGGTTTGTTGTTGAAAACAGATTTGATACCGCTGAGTACGCTGGGACGGTCAACCGTCTGCATAACTCTTTCTTTTGCAACAAGAGCATAAACAAGAGCAAACAGACCTGCTACAACTGCGGTGATAACGCCGCCGAGAACGAAGATTCTGTTATAGCCAAGCTGGAATGCTTCGGGGTTGGTGATTTCCTGTGCTCTGGCACTGTCGCTGTTAAGATAAATATCAATCAGGAAGCCCATAAGAATTTCGGGAGCTTTTTCAACGAAGCCCGAAAGAAGGTTTGCCTGAGTTATGAGTCGCGTTCGGTCAATAATGTTCGGCGTTATGGTTGCCGTCATACCCTGACGAACAATTGAGATAAGTGAAGCTGCCAGATTTGAAAAAATCTGAAGAACAAAGAAGATTGCAAATTTGGGGATATCGTTGCCTATACCGGATGTTCCATAGAGAAGGGGCAGAGCCCAATAAAGAACGGTGAGAAAAACGCCGGGGACTGCATAAACCACGAGCCACGGCTTGAACTTACCCCAACGGGTACGGGTTCTGTCAACAATACTTGCAAGAAGAAGATCGTTGATAATGTCCCAAACGCCGATAGCAGCATTGGTGAAAGCCTGTAATTTAAGGTCAATTTTGAGGATATTCATTTTGAAAATATCGTCATATTTGCCTATATTAAAGCTTTGAGCTATGTCATCGAGTATGTATGCAAAGGTTTCTTTGGAGCCGACATATCGTCTGTCTTTGGGGACAGCTGACGGTGCCTTCTCTTCAACAACCTTAGCGGTTGATTCAGATGCCATATAATCTCTCCTTATTAAATTATAATATAAAGTATATTAACACAGTCTTAACACATTTTCAATACCACAATATTTTTTTATGAAATGTACACAATAAAGCGACATCTTTTTTGGTTGATAAGACGATAAAAAATTTTTAAATTGCTTCAAAAAGAATAAGTTCCGACGACATTGATGAAATAACCGATACGGGAATGCCTCTGAGCAGGATTTCGCTGCCTTTTGCAACATATTCCGCACCGCTGTTATCGAGCGTGATTTTGTATTCATAAGCCGCGTTGATGCCTTTCGGAATAACGGCGATATTCGTTTTTTTAGAATCGGGGAGAGTGAACACCGTTACCGCACCCTTTTTGCAATCGGGAGCTGAAGCTTCAAGAATATACCAGTCACCGCTGAAAAGAGAAATTTCGGGTGTGTGGTGGTAAATTTTTGCTTCGGGAAGGAAGGTGCGGATAAAATTTTTATAAATTTCAACGCTGTGGTGTACAAATTCGGTCTGAATCGGATTTTCGGTTGCGGATGCGGGCACAACAACATTGAGTGACATATGGGTAAGCATAGTGTTTCTCATCTGCATATCGAGTGTGCCGTGTTCATGGCATCCCATACCTGCAAAAAGTCTGTCAACTCTTTCGGGAGGCAGTGCCATTGTCATACCGTTTGTTACGGAAAGTGAACGGGGTGCACGCTGACAGTCTGAAACCCAGGTGTGATTGAACGATTTCATCATTCCGAGGTCTGTACGTCCGCCGCCGCCCGCACAGTTTTCAAAAATAACATCGGGGAAACGTTTTTTGAGGTTTTCATACATCTTGTAAACCGCCTGATGGTGACGCATTGACACACATTCGGTGATTCCTGTGCCCGTATCACGCATCGTGAAATAATCACGGGATGATATATTATGGTCAACTCTGAGAAGGTCAAGGTTATATTCTTCAATAATTCTTGCGAGTTCATTTTCAGCCCATTCAGCGGCTTCGGGGATACTCATATCAATAAGATTTCTGCTTTGAGTGCCAAGAATTGACTTTGAACGCCAATCAGGGTGTTTTTCAAATATTTCCGATTTGCTGCCGAGGTTTTCAATATCAACCCATAAGCCGAATTTTATGCCGATTGAATGGCAGTAATCCGAGATTTCACAAATTCCGTTGGGGTAACGTTCGGAGTCGGGAATATTTCTTCCGTTATAATTTCCCCATTCGGTTTCTTTATAGGGAGGACAAACCCAGCCTGCGTCAACGATGAAAACTTCCGCACCCATATCTGCCATACGCTTTGCAAAGCATTTTGAAGTATCAACGCTCATATCGTGTTCAGCACCCATTCCCGCACCTACAAGGCATTTTTCGGGCGATGCTTCGGGCATATTGAGAACGGATTTGCGGATATGTGAGTGCATTTCGTTGACTGCATCATCAAGACCGCCTGCGATAACGCCGAAATGAATATCGGGTGAAACAAAGGTACTTTTGGGCGGAATTACGGTTATGGGTTTGTGTGAAGTTATTTCGGCTTTAAAAGAGAGAAAGCTGTCGCTTGTATCGTAATCAGCCTGAAGGTCAACGGAAAAACTGCAGCCTGCACTCCAGCCGATTTGCGAAAAATACATAACGCCTGTCAGGTTGTTGCGTATAAAAATAAGCGGATGACGGAAGCGGTCACGCCCGAAACGGCATTTTACTGTCAGTTCATCGGGGGCAAGATCGTGCCAGGCAAATTCGCCTTCTCTGCCCCATTTATCGCTGTCAAAATATCCGACAGAGTAAATTT
>JAXJVE010000231.1:0-1930 GCA_036308705.1 Acutalibacteraceae bacterium | reverse complement strand
GTTGAAGAGGGGCTTGATATTGAAAAATTCAAAGGCCTTTTTGAGGAGATTGCCGCTCTTGACAGCAATGAATACAAAGCCCGTATGAGCGATATTGTTTATGAAATGGTAATCAACGCCGAAATGCGTAACGATTATAAATATAATGAGCCTTCAAAGTATAAAGAAATAAAAAAGCTTCGCAAAGATTACGATATTGAAGGCATTGTGCCCGATGAAGAAACACTCAGGAATAAGCTTCTCGGTGCGTGGACAGGCAGGGCTTGCGGATGCCTTCTCGGTAAACCGATAGAGTGTATCAGAAGCGATGAACTTATTCCGCTTCTTAAAGAAACAGGCAATTATCCTATGCACAGATATATTCTCAGCACGGATATTACAGAAGAGGTGCGTTCGCATTATAAATTCTGGCTTCTGAATAAGCCCTGGGGCGATACGGTTGACGGTATGCCCGTTGATGACGATACCAATTATGTTGTTCTTGCTCAGAGAATAATTGAGGATTACGGAAAAGATTTTGATTCTGAAGATGTTGCATCCGCCTGGATGAAATATCAGTCGGTTTATTCTTATTTTACTGCGGAAAGAACAGCTTATATCAATTTCACAAAGTGTATTGCACCGCCTGCATCGGCAATGTATAAAAACGTTGCCCGTGAATGGATAGGTGCACAGATAAGAGGCGATTATTTCGGATATATCTGCCCAGGTGACCCCGAAGCAGCTGCTGAAATGGCTTATAACGATGCAAGAATTTCACATGTTAAAAACGGAATTTACGGCGAGATGTTTGCCTCTGCAATGATAGCGTGTGCCGCTGTTACGGATAATATCGAAGATATCATTCTCGGCGGTCTTGCACAGATTCCGTCAACTTCAAGGCTTTATGAAGCGGTTATGAGAATTCTTGAAAGTTATAAAAACGGTGCGGATGTTGACGAATGTTTCAATATAATTCACTCCGCTTATGATGAGCATACCGATCACGGTTGGTGCCATACAATTTCAAATGCAATGATTGTTACCCCGCTTTGCTTTACGGTAAAGGTGATTTCGGAAAATCAATCTGCTGTGCGGTAGGTATGGCGTTTGATACGGATTGCAACGGTGCAACCGTCGGCTCGATTCTCGGCATGAGAAACGGTATAGACGGCATTGATGAATATTGGAAAAAGCCGATTAACGGCAAAATTCACACCTCAATCTTCGGCTCGGAAACTGTTGATATTGCCGAGGCTGTTGAAAAAACACTTGAACATATAAAAATGTAATATCAGAGCTTACCGATATTCTTCGGTAAGCTTTTTTCTTGTAATATCCGAAAAAGTGTGTTATAATATAAAAGCCAAACTAACTTAATATGTGAAAGTCGGGTATATTTATTTTTACAGGAATAAATATGTCCTTATTTCGCTATAACAACTATACAGGATTTGATAAAAATGCAAATTCCATTTATGTTGTTGTGGCGTTATATACCCATTTTCACATGAAGTTAGTTTGGCGACTATCGGAGTTTGCGTTTTTTGTGCGTTGACTTCGGTTGGCGCACTTTTTATTTTGTGGGGCTGACTGTTGTAGGTGCAAGAACAAAAACTCTTACAAAAGAAAGGGTTTTGTTTTATGAGTGAAAAAGAAAAAGTTCCGTTTTACAAATCAGCATTATTTTTGGCTTTGATATCTGTTTTGTTTCCGATTGCGGGAATCGTGATGATGTGGATTTTCAAAAAGAAATGGCACGCTGCAGTGAAGATTATTCTTACAGTTGTCGCTTCGGTGTGGTGTATGTTCCTTTCGTTGATATTGCTCGAAATGAGCCTTCCTGCAGATGAAACAACTTCGGGAACCGTTTCAGACACAACCGAATACACAACTTCTGTTTATGAAACAGAAACAACAACCCGTGAATATGCGGAAGAAACTATTACTG
>JAXJVE010000230.1:0-9024 GCA_036308705.1 Acutalibacteraceae bacterium | reverse complement strand
TGTTGATATCGGAATCGGGGCAACAATTATTGGCAACATCGTTATTGCAGACAACTGTGTTATTGGTGCTGGTGCCGTTGTAACAAAATCATTCACAACCCCGGGTACTTTAATCGTCGGAGTTCCAGCTAGGGAAATCAAAGGTGAAAATAATGAATAAAAAAAGCTTGCTTCTTGTTATACCTCATCTTACAATCGGCGGAGTTCAGAAAACTCTTGTTTCCGCATCAAAAGCATTGGATTATGATAAATATGACGTCACTCTTTATTTGAGAAAAAACCGCACAGATCTTCTTGAATACATTGATAAAAGAATAAATGTTATCGTCAACGAAGACCCGCATCATTATTACAGAAAGCCTTATGCGATACTTCTTCAGCTGAAAATATTGCTCAGCAAAAAGCTCGGCAACAAAACTCTTGAGGCGTCATATAACAACGAACTTGCAGACAGAATCCGAAAAGACTCAATGCGTTACGAGCAGAAAAAATATTTCAAATCAAAAAAATATGATATTGCCATTGCATACGTGCAAGGTTACACGTCATTGTTTGTTGATAAGTATGTTGATGCAGATGAAAAAATAATATTTTATCATACAAGTGTTGATGAACTTCACGATATACACGAACTGATTCTCCCGGGCTTTGATAAAATCGCTGCTCTTCACGAAGAACAGCAAAAACTTTTAAAGAAATGGTACCCTAAACATAAAGCAAAGATCGGTATTGTCGAAAATTATACCGACAAAGAGTTGATTGTCGCTCAAAGCAGCGAAACTGAAATTTTCACGCAAAAAAACAAACTCATATTATGCTCATGCGGACGTTTCTCGCCAGTTAAAGGTTTTGATATGGCAGTTAAAGCGGCAAAAATTCTTAAGGACAACAATATTGATTTTATATGGTATTTTGTCGGTGACGGTCCCGAAAAAGAAAAACTTCAAAACCTTATTCAAAAATACGGTCTCGAAGAAAACATAATCATAACGGGTATGCAGAAAAATCCTTATCCGTATATGGAGGCTTGTAATATTTATGTTCAGCCGTCATATGAAGAAGCAATGCCAGTAACTATTCTCGAGGCTCACAGACTCAACAAACCTGTTATAACTACTGCAACAGTTGGCGGAAATAATCTTGTTGAAAGCAAGAAAAACGGCCTCGTGTGCGATATAAATGCAAACTCACTTGCCGAAAGTGTTATCGATCTCTCAAATAACAATGATTTGTATTCGGATATGATAAATCATCTAAAAAACACAGATTATTCCAACGAATTCGAGAAATATAAAGAACAGTGGAAAAACCTTCTGGAGGGGTGAAAAAGCAAATGAAATTCAGCATACTCGTTCCCGTATATAACGTTGAAAAATATCTCGAGCAGTGTGTTGAATCTCTGCTCAACCAAACTTGCAAAAGCGAATACGAAATTATCCTTGTTGACGACGGCTCAACGGATTCTTCGGGAAAAATTTGTGACGGATATGCCGAAAATCACCCCGATAAAATCAAGGTTATCCACAAAAAGAACGAAGGTCTTGTTTCGGCAAGGCAAGTCGGAATTAAAAATTCAAGCGGAGAATATTCGCTTTTTGTTGACTCCGATGATTTTGTTGAAAATAATCTTCTGGAAACAGTAAATGATTGCATTAACCGTAACAACAATACCGATATGGTTATATATTCTTTTAGATATTACTCAAACGGCAAAATAACAGATAGAAAAAGTACGCTTTCATCCCAAGAAAGAGTTTTCACAAATGACAGCAAAAGTGAGCTTTATGAAGCACTTATTTCAACAACTTTTATCACTTCATTATGGACCAAAGCCGTAAAAACAGAAATTCTCAAAAACGACCCCACAGATTACAGCCTTTATTACGATAAAAATATGGCTGAAGATTGGTTCCGCTCAATTCATCTGCTTACTTCCGCAGAAAAAATTGTATATATTAATGTACCTCTCTATAATTACCGTACAAACGATACAAGCATTTCCCGTTCATTCAGACCCGAAACTATTTCAAAGAAAAATATTCTTTACGTCTATAACAGATTTATGGAATATCTGCCAAAATGGGGAATGAATGACGAAGAACACATTCAAAAACTCAACGCACGTTGGCTGAACGAAACTATGTATACATTTTCAATATATTACGAAAACGTTCCTGCAAGGGACAGAAAAGCCGTTCTTGAATATGACTGGGCATCAATGCTTCCTAATGATATAAAAACCAACGTTCCCAATCCTCTTGAGAACAAAACGAGCCGCAAAATATATAATAAGATTTCAAACAGAAACTATCTTTGGATAAAGCTTTATTTTCCAAAAAAGAAATTATATAATAATTATCGTAATTTTAAATCAAGGTTGTTGAACAGATGAACAAAGAAATTGTTTTTTTAATAATATCAATGCGTGGTGGCGGTGCTGAGAGAGTTATTTCACTTCTCAGCCGTGCTGCAGCCGAAAAAGGCAACAGTGTTTCGCTTATATTGACTCACCAGAGCAAAAATGATGCCGTTTTAAGAGACATTGATAACAGAATCAACGTTATCTCCCTGCCGGATGAAACTGAAAATCAAAAAGTTTCATCTTTGTCATCAAAACTGCTTATGCTTTTTGCGCGAATCATAGGCAAGCTTGGTTTCAAAGAAAAATCTTCCGTTTTGAAATACCGTTCAAGAAATTATAAATCAATAGTTTGGCTAAAAAAATATTTCAGAAAACATTCCGATGCATCGGTGGTTGCTTTTCTTTATGATTCTATTTTTTATTCGCTTTTATCGGTAACAAAGAAAAACAAGCTGATCATTTCTGAAAGAGGCGATCCCTGTCAGTCTCTTTCAAGCAAAACCACAGTAGCATTTCTGAAAAATGAATTCCACAAGGCGGACGGCGTTGTATTTCAATCGCCTGATGTTCAGAAATGGTATAAAGATAACACGCCCGTAAAAGGAACGGTTATTTTTAATCCCGTAAAACCCGATTTGCCCGAGGTATATGAAGGCGAAAAAATCAAGCGTATCGTTAACTTTTGCAGAATATCGGGTCAGAAAAATCTGATTATGCTTGTTGATGCGTTTGCTGAATTCCGCGAGGAATTTCCCGAATACGAGCTTGATATTATCGGTGACCCTGTGGGCAACGAAGTTGAAGGCTATCTTGATTCCGTTAACGAACGCATAAGATACCATCACCTTGAAAACTCAATTCATATTTTCCCCGCAAGAAGCGATATTCACGATTATATAAAAGACTATGCGATGTTTGTTTCCTCTTCGGATTATGAGGGAATGTCAAACTCAATGCTTGAGGCTATGGCGATGGGTATTCCGTGCGTATGCACAGACTGTCCTGCGGGCGGTGCAAGAGCTGTTATAAAAGACGGTGAAAACGGCTTGCTTACCCCCGTCGGCGATGCTCACGCACTCAGCGAGGCGATGAAAAAGATCGCATCCGACCCTTCCCTTGCTGATAAGCTTTCAAAAAATTCAGTAAAAATTCGTGAAGAACAGTCAGTTGAAAAAATTATCAAAGAATGGATGGATTTGATTAATGGCTAAAGTCAGTGTTATAGTCCCGATTTATAATGCAGCACAATATCTTGAAAAATGTTTAGACAGTATCATGGTTCAAACTCTTGAAGACATTGAAATCATTCTTATAGACGACGGCTCAACAGACGGCAGTGGTGAAATCTGCCAAAAATATCTTTCAGATTCCCGTGTAACATATTATCATAAAGAGAACGAAGGTCTTGCCGCCGCAAGAGATGACGGTATGCTTCGTGCCAATGGTGAATATATAGGTTTTGTTGACGCAGACGATTGGCTCAAACCCGAAATGTACGAAAAAATGTATAATGCCGCAAAATCAAATGATTCCGATGTCGTTTTCTGCAACTGTCAGGAGAATGATAACGGTCATATTTTCACTCCTGAAATGCCCGAAGGTGCATATGGCAGAGAAGAAATAAAAGAACATATTCTTACCAAAACACTTGCATATATTGGCAAAGGCGGCACGAAAAGAGCGATTCGCTGGTGCAACTGGCTCAGAATATATAAAACAGATACATTAAACAAAAACAATATAAGATTTGACCGCAGGCTCAGAAGAAGCCAGGATTTACAGCTCACATACGAAGCAACACTTGTTGCGCAAAACTATTATTATATTGCAGAGCCTCTTTACCACAACAGAGTTGTTGCCGATTCGCTTTCAAGAGGATACACAAAAAACATGTGGCCTCTTTATACTTATCTCATTGAAATTCTTTATAAAGATACAGAAAATTTCAAAGAAATGGATCTTATGGATCAGATGCATCTGCGTGCATTCTTCTTTGCAACCGACTGCATCGAAAACGAAATGAAACCGCTTTGCCCCAACGATAAGGCAACAAAAATAAAGCTGATTGAGCAGATAATGAACGACCCCATCTGCGAAAGATTCTACGGTCATATTCCTACGGAAAAGCTCAACCCGCTTTATCAGAAATATTATGAACTTATTCATAAAAAGGATGCAAAAGGTATTCTTACTTTCACCAAGAAATACAAACGCAAGCAGGAATTCAGAAATAAATATATAAGACCTGCCATCAACGTTCTGACCGAAAATAAAGTTTACAAAAAACTCAGAGGAAAATAAGTTTTTTCTATTCAGTAATTAAGAAAGAAAGTGGAAAAATAATGAACAAAGAAATAATAATTACATTCAGTTATTATGGTATAGGCGGAGCTCAAAGAAGAGCATTTTCCCTTGCAAATAGTTTTGTTCAGAATGGCTACACAGTTTATGTTCTTGCTGTTTTGGGTAGCGACTCGACTATTAATGAAAAAAATTATTATGATATTGATAAAAAAATCAATCTTGTTCTTATTCCCGAACACTTTGAATCGCACAAAAACGACAAAAATGTTATTGAAATCATAAGAAAAACAGAAAAAAAAATTCGTTTGCTGAAAAAACTGCAGTTTTTTAGTAATCCACACAAAAAAACTTTTAAAAAAATCAATTACCATATCAACGGGCTCCGAAAAAGTATTGGTTTAAAATCTTTTTTGATTTCTCACCCTAATGCAATCGTTATTAATTTTGGATTCAACATTTTTGACTACACCTATTTTGCTGCCAGAAATACAAATCTAAAAATCATATACGCTGAAACCAACGCTTCAAACAAATATGCCTCAGACAGATTTTTTGATTTCACAAAAAAATCTATCAAAAAAGCGGATGCTTTTATTTTTCAGACAGTAGAAGAAAAAACGGAACACAATCTGTTAAAAAACAAAAAAGCATATGTTATACACAACCCAATAAAACCCGGTCTTCCTACACCTGCAAACAGTTCTCGTAACAAAACAATTGTAAATTTCTGCAGACTGTCGCGTCAAAAAAACTTAATGCTGCTCATCAATGCTTTTGAAAAATTTGCAGTTGATTATCCCGACTATTGTTTAAAACTGTATGCAGACACACTAAGTTCTGACAATAATGACTATAAAAAAGAATTAACTGACTATATTGCAGAAAAGAAACTTGAAAATTCCGTGTTCATTCTTCCTCCTTCAGAAAACATTCATCAGATTATTCTTGATTCTGCAATGTTTGTTTCTTCGTCAGACTATGAAGGTATATCCAACTCTATGATTGAAGCAATGGCAATCGGATTACCTTGTATATGTACCGATTGCGGTGGCGGAGGTGCAAGAGAAATGATAGTAGATGGTGAGAATGGTTTACTTGTCCCTGCAGGAGATGCCGAAGCCTTGAAAAACGCAATGGTGAGAATGATAACAGAAAAAGACTTATCTAAAAAATGCGGAAGAAATGCAGCTGAAATCAGAAAAACTCATTCAATTGAAAAAATATCAAAAAAATGGCTTGAAGTAATAAACAATATATAAACAGGAGAATAAAATGTTTATTTTAGAAAAAGCGCATAAAGCAAAAAGGAAAATCATCAAAACATATAAAACATATTTTACAATAGAACATCCGGAAACATATATTCTTTCCGACAAAACCTTTATTAAAAAAATATATAAAAAAAGAATGGGTAAAGATTTAAATCTTTCTAACCCCAAAACTTTCTGTGAGAAACAAAATTGGCTAAAACTTTATGACAGACAGCCAATTTACACAGTTATGGTTGATAAATATCTTGCAAGAGATTTTGTTGCAGAACGAATAGGAGATGAATATCTTGTACCACTTCTCGGTGTTTGGAATAACGCAAACGATATCGACTTTTCTTCTCTCCCTGATAAATTTGTTCTTAAATGTAATCACAATAGTGATGTTACTATTTGTACAGATAAATCAACCCTTGATGTTGAAAAAGTTAGAAAAAAATTAAACGAACAGTTATCAACAGATTACTATACTCATAAAAGAGAGTGGCCATACAAAAATATACCACGTAAAATTATCTGTGAAAAATTCATGGAAAACACAAATGGTGAAGATTTAGTCGATTACAAACTTTTCTGTTTTAATGGAACTCCAAAATTTGTGATGGTGAACAGCAACCGTTTTGGTGATGGTGGTGTAAAAGTTGACATGTATGACATGCAATGGAATCACATGGATATGCAGGATGGTCACTATCCAAATGCTGGTGATATTTTCATTAAACCTGATTGTTTCAATGAAATATGTGCACTTGCTGAAAATCTATCCAAAGGTACACACTCCCTCAGGGTTGATTTCAACTATTGGGATAATAAGCTATATTTTGGAGAACTGACTTTCTTTCACTCAGCAGGATTAGAAAGTTTTATGCCTGAAAAATGGGATGAAATTTTAGGATCTTGGGTTAATCTACCTAAAAAACACAGGAGATAATTATGGCACAACAAAAATGGACAACTGTTGTAAAATCAAGCAACAACACATTTAATATGGATTTAAAAGGTCTTAAAAACTGTAAAGACCTTATATTCCTGTTTGTACGCAGAACCTTTGTTGCAAAGTACAAACAAACAATTTTAGGCCCTGCCTGGGCGGTTATTCAGCCGTTTTTCACAACGGTTGTTTACTCCGTTTTCTTCGGCAACATCGCAGGGCTCGGCGCTTCAGGTGTACCCAATTTCATATTCTACCTTTCGGGTACTATTGTATGGACCCTCTTTGCGAACTGCCTTACCGAAACGTCGCACACCTTCACGGGTAACTCCGCTATTCTCGGCAAAGTGTATTTCCCCCGTCTTGTTATGCCTATTTCAACTGCGATTTCGCAGTTTATCGGCTTTTTTATTCAGTTTGCTTTTATGCTTTGTTTTATGGCATATTATCTCATCACCGATGCAGGACTGGAACCGAATATATATATTCTTATGTTCCCGCTTGTGCTTATTCAGCTCGCAATTCTCGGTATGGGCTTCGGTATGATTATTTCTGCTCTCACAACAAAATACCGTGACCTTGCAATGGTAGTCAGCTTCGGCGTTTCTCTCTGGTCATACTGTTCACCCGTTGCTTATGATATGTTCAGCCGTTCACAGCTTGCAAAAGGTAACGTTTTCAGCATAACTTTATTTGATATGCCGATTGATATATCGATATATCCCATCTATATGCTCAACCCCGTAACCCCTGCCATCAATCTTTTCCGCTACGGTTTCCTCGGCACGGGCGATATTGACTGGGTATTCTACGGCATCAGCTGGATAACGACAGTTGCTGTAGCGGTAATCGGTGCAATGATGTTCAGCAAATCTGAAAAAACATTTATGGATACAGTGTGAGGTGCGGTATGGAAGAATTGGCAATAAGAGTTGAAAACGTTTCAAAAGAATACCGCCTCGGTGCTATCGGCGGTGCAACGCTCAAGGGCGAAATCCAGTCCAAGCTTGCAAAAATATTTCATAAAGAAGACCCGAATTTGAAAATCGGCGAAAAAGCACACGGCAAAAACGAACGCTTTCTCGCACTTAATAATTTATCGTTTGATATTAAAAAAGGCGAAACTGTCGGTGTTATCGGCAGAAACGGTGCAGGTAAATCAACAATTCTCAAACTGATTTGCCGAGTTACCGCTCCCACAAAAGGTAATATATACCTCAACGGCAGAATTACGAGTATGCTCGAAGTAGGTACGGGTTTCCATCCCGAGCTTACAGGCAGAGAAAACGTTTATCTCAACGGTGCAATTCTCGGTATGAGCAAAGCAGAAATCAACAAGAAGTTTGATGAAATCGTTGAATTTTCGGAAGTCGGTCAGTTTATTGATACTCCCGTTAAAAGATATTCAAGCGGTATGAAGGTTAAGCTTGCATTCGCCGTTGCATCGCATCTCGACAGTGAGATTATGATTATGGACGAAGTTCTTGCAGTCGGCGACGTTGCATTCCAGAATAAATGCATTGACCGTATGAAAAAAGTTGCCGAAGAAGAAGGCAGAACAATTCTTTACGTAAGCCACAATATGGCAACCGTCAAAAAACTTTGCAATCGTTGTATTGTTCTTTCCCAAGGCAAACTTGCTTTTGAAGGCGATACAGAACAAGCAATTGGCATTTATATGAAAGATGACTTTAATGACACCGTATATTTTGATACAAAAAACTATAAAAGAAATTCAAAATGCAATATGAGACATCTTATAGATGGTTTTAAACTTCTTAATACAGAATCAAATCATTTCTATTATGGTGATAAGTTCAAATTCCGTATGGATTGGCACTGCAGTAACACTACCGATAGAGTTAAAATGAAAATTGTAGTTTCCGGAAGCGATACAGAAGGCGTAGGTGTTATCTATGCAGGAGATTTGAACCATACTGAAGGTGAAAATCATACTGAATTTTTATTTGACACAAAATATTTTATGCCCGGTCGTTACACTCTGCATTTTAAACTTTATGACGAAGATTATATAGGAAACGCCGCATATTATGACCAATGTACAGGCATAAGATTTAATGTTGAACATACAGACAATGATATTCACCTCAAGCACTGGTTCAAGGATTGGGGTAATGCGGTGCTCCCGTGTATTACTC
>JAXJVE010000229.1:0-2050 GCA_036308705.1 Acutalibacteraceae bacterium | reverse complement strand
CCCATAAGACCTGCGGCTGCAACAATAACAAAATTCTCCCTGATTGCACCGCCTGAAAACCACGCTAACACAAGTGCAATAAATACACCGGGCAGCATTGCACCTTTTTCTCCGCCGATAACAGCACCTCTCATTCCCCAGCCGTAGCTTGCAACAAGAGTTGTAAAAACAATACAGAGCATTATATCAAAAAATCCCATATAATCCCTCCTCGGAATTATCATAACATAAAAGAATAGAAAATAATATATTTTATACAAATATTTTATTAAACACTTGCACAACGAAGACGGAAAGTATATAATAGTTATATATTTTTGTAAAACAGAGGAATATTATGGCAGATTCTTACATTAAAGCACTTATTTCGTATGCCGTAAAAAACGGTCTGATTGAAGAAAGCGACAAAGTATACTGTGTCAACGGTATTCTTTCGCTTTTAAAGAAAGACTCATACGATAACGGTTGCGAAGAAGCAAGCGGCGAAATAAACGAGCTGCTTGATGCACTTTGCGATTATGCGGCAAAAAACGGAATCATCGAAGATTCAATCACTTACAGAGATTTGTTTGACACCGCAATTATGGGCGTACTTACTCCTCGCCCTTCACAGGTTATCGAAAAATTCAGGTCGCTTTATGAGGTTTCACCCGAAAGTGCAACAAATTACTACTATAAGCTGAGCGGCGACACCAACTACATCCGCCGTGACAGAATTGCAAAAATCCTTAAATGGCAGCACAGCGGCGATTACGGTACAATTGATATTACGGTCAATCTCTCAAAGCCCGAGAAAGACCCGAAGGCGATTGCCGCCGCAAAGAATGCCCCTCAGTCGGGTTACCCGAAGTGTCAGCTTTGCAGAGAGTGTGAAGGTTATGCGGGCAGAGTTGATTTCCCTGCAAGGCAGAATCACAGAATAATCCCCATAACAATCAACAATTCAGGCTGGTTTATGCAGTATTCACCGTATGTTTATTATAATGAACACTGCATTGTTTTCAACGGTGAACACACTCCGATGAAGATAGATAAAACGGCATTTTCAAAGCTTCTTGAATTTGTAACTTTATTCCCCCATTATTTTGTAGGTTCAAACGCAGACCTCCCCATAGTAGGCGGTTCAATTCTCAGCCACGAACATTTTCAGGGCGGCAGATATGAGTTTGCAATGGAGCGTGCTCCGATTGAAAAGAAGATTTCGTTTGCAGGTTTTGAAAACGTTGAGGCAGGTATCGTAAAATGGCCTATGTCAACAATCAGACTTCTTTCTGACGATAAAGAATCGCTTGTTGAACTTTCAGATAAAATTCTCACCGCCTGGAGAGGATATACCGATGAAAGTGCATTTGTTTTTGCACATACCGATGCTCCTCACAACACAATAACCCCCATTGCAAGACGCAGAGGCGATAAATTCGAGCTTGACCTTGTCCTTCGTAACAACATAACAACAGAAGAGCATCCCCTCGGAGTTTATCATCCTCACGCAGAACTTCATCATATCAAAAAAGAAAACATCGGTCTGATTGAAGTTATGGGTCTTGCCGTTCTTCCTCCCAGACTCAAAGATGAGCTTGAAGCTATCGCAGATGCCGTAATCAACGGTAAAGATTTGCGTGCAAACGAAAAAACATCTGCTCACGCAGACTGGGTTGACGAATTCATCGGCAATTATAACGATATCAACGCAGAGAATATTATGGATATTCTCCGAGCGGAAGTCGGCAAAGTGTTTGCAACCGTTCTTGAACACGCAGGTGTATTCAAGCGTGATGAAAACGGATTTGCAGCATTTATGAGATTCATTGAATCTGTTTAACTTAAGGAATTATGCCGCAAGGCATCAAATAATTTAAAAGGAGATATTCCAATGAAAAAAATTATCGCAATGTTGCTTGCAGTTGCTATGCTCCTCAGCTTCGCAGCTTGTGCAGCAAAAGAAGAACCCGAAACAACCACAGCTCCCGCTATTGAAGATGTAACAGAAGATGCTATTGCTGATGATACATCAGATGTATCATCAGCAATAGCATCTTCTGTTACATCT
>JAXJVE010000228.1:0-3859 GCA_036308705.1 Acutalibacteraceae bacterium | reverse complement strand
GACCCAGCTGACACCCAATCCCGGTGCTTACAGCGGCTGGAAAAAATGGCCTGATGACCTCGATAAACCTATCCGCAAACTCTTCCCCCAGCTCATCGAAGATATTGCTGCAGACCCTGTAAAGCTTGAAAAAATCAACATCATTGCGGGCGATTTTATGTCACAGGATTATATGAAGGCAAATCATATTCTCCGCCTCAACCTTCTTAAAGATACCGTTAAAGAAGAGCTCCGCGAAAAGTTTGCAAACTGCGTAAAATAACAATATTTTACATTCATAAACAACATTTGCGGCAAAGTTAATAAAACATCTTATGTATGTTAAAATTGAATTCATATGCAATTAACATTTTCGGGGTATCATCTGATTGTACCAAACAGGAGCCGCAACCTGTAAGGTACTGCTCATAATTTGAGTACGCAATACCCCTCCTCAATTCAACCCCATGCAGAAGACGGTGCCCCGAAAGGCACCGTCTTCTTGCTTTATTTATTCAAAAAATCAAAACTTATATAATTGAATGTCATAGCAAACATTATAAGCAAGGCAAAAATCATGGGCACCGTGCCTATAAAAATCATCATCTTTTTAAACCCGCTGCGAACCGTTGTCACCTTGGGCTGACTGTGTTTTCTTCTGATTAACACAAACGCAACCGTGCCGATGATTGAAACCGCATAGAGCACAATCCGCGTTGTGTAATAAACCTTATTGAGCCTTGCTTCATCGGGGATATCAGCAATCATAAACTCTGTTATAACCGCGTAAAAATTGTTGCAGAAATGAATAAGAACACCTGTCCAGATGCTGTCCGTAACGCATACAGCATAGCCTATTCCGATACCCGCAATCATCGCAAACGGTGCCTGAATAAAGTTGCCGTGAAGTGCCGCAAAAACAACAGATGAGGCAATTATCGCAAACCATCTGCCGTATTTTTTCAGCGGTTGCATAACAACGCCTCTCATCGCAAACTCCTCAACAAGCGGAGGAACAACCGCAATGGAAATTGCATAAATTATTCTGCCGGGAATTCCTGACGGCACAGGTATTTCGGGTGATGTGAGGGTAATGCCGATACTGTCCATAGCAGACGCAAAAAGATTTGTGATATAGTTACCCGCAAGGCAGATAAGAAAGCCAAAAAACACTGCACTGAGCATAAGCGGAACACTTACGGGTTTGTTGAATTTAAAAACATCCGTATAGGTCTTTTTTTCAAGATAAAATCCCGCAAGCGTAAAAGGTATAAGCATACTGAAAACAGATAAAAATACATTTGCAGCACTCTGGAATGTAAGGTTTTCAATATAAAGAGTGCCGAACGGCGGGAGAATAAGCACAATCGACATCATAAACTGAACAACAATAAACCCGATAACGCCAAGACCTGCCGCATTGCTTATACGCCTGATACTCTTTTTTTCATATCTTTTACGAAGGTACATTTGCTCCTGCAAACTCATTTCATAATCCAATTCTATCACCGTTTTTATCAATATTTCCAAATTTTCACTTTATTATACCCCAAATTTCTATACCTTACAAGTGTATAAAATTAAATAATTGTAAAAAATTTGTTGTAATATATTAAAATATAGTGTAATATTATACAGTACACTTTTAGGAGGATGAACAAATGGCAATTACCAAATCACAGCTTGAAGAAATGATTTCTTCAAAGCTTTCTCATTTTTTCGGCGTTACCCCCAAAGACGCTACCAATGAGCAGTTTTACCGTGCTCTTTCAATTATAGCAAGAGATATGGTCAGAGATTCAAGAAGAGAATTCGATAAAATCTCATCAGAAAAAGGTCAGAAAAAAGTATATTACCTCTGCATGGAATTCCTTATGGGCAGAGCTCTCAAAAATACTCTTTATAACCTTAATCTTACCGAAACAGCAGAAGAAGCTCTCGCTTCATTCGGCGTAAAACTCGATAAACTTTATGACTGCGAGCCCGATGCGGGTCTGGGCAACGGCGGTCTCGGCAGACTTGCAGCCTGTTACCTTGATGCACTTGCAAATCAGGGTTATTGCGGAATGGGCTATTCAATTCTTTATGAATACGGTATTTTCAAACAGAAAATCATCGAAGGCTGGCAGACTGAAATGCCCGATTTCTGGCTCCCCGGCGGTGAGGTATGGCTTGTACCCAGAGAGGATATGACAGTTGAAGTTAAATTCGAAGGTCAGATTCAGGATAGCTGGGAAGGCCCCTTCCATCAGGTTGAGCTTGTTAACTGCAAAACAGTAAAAGCCGTGCCCTATGATATGATGGTTGCAGGCAAAGACGGCAAGGGTGCCGCAGTGCTCCGCCTCTGGTCAGCTAAGGTTGACGGCATTGATATGGCAATGTTCAATCAGGGCGACTATATGCGTGCTATGGAAGAAAAGGCTATGGCTGAGGTTATCAGCAAGGTGCTTTACCCCGCAGATAATCATCAGGAAGGCAAGAGCCTCCGTCTTCGTCAGCAGTATTTCCTTGTTTCCGCTTCGATTCAGGATATCGTTGCACGCCACCTCAGACACTACGGCTCACTCGAAAACTTCGCTGAGAAAAACGCAATTCACATCAACGATACTCACCCCACAATGGCTATTCCCGAGCTTATGAGAATTATGCTTGACGAATGCGGCTACGGTTGGGATGATGCATTCAGAATCGTTGAGGAATGCTGTGCATACACTAACCACACCGTTATGGCGGAAGCTCTTGAATGTTGGGGTGAAGACCTCTTCAAGCGTCTTCTTCCCAGAATTTATCAGATTGTCAAAGAAATCGACAACAGATTCAGAAGCAAAATCTGGGAGGCAACCCACGATGCAGGCAGAGTTGAAAGAATGGCAATCGTTGCAAACGGTGCAGTCAGAATGGCTAACCTTTGCGTTGCCGTGTGCCATAAGGTAAACGGCGTTTCAGCTCTCCACAGCCAGATTCTCAAGGATACAATTTTCAACGAATTCTATACCCTTGAGCCTGAAAAATTCACAAACGTTACCAACGGTATCGCTCACCGCCGCTGGCTCTGTCAGGCTAACCCCCGTCTTACAGGTATGCTCACAGACCTTATCGGTGACGGCTTTGTATATGATGCAAGCAACCTTCTCAAGCTCCGTGATTATAAAGATGATGCGGCAGTGCTCGAGAATCTTCGCAAAATCAAAACCGCAAACAAAGAGGATTTTGCAAAGCTTGTTAAATCAAAAACAGGCATCAGCCTTGACCCCTCTTCAATTTTTGATGTTCAGGTAAAGCGTCTTCACGAGTATAAAAGACAGAATCTCAACGCTCTCAACATTCTTGCAAAATATCTTGAAATCAAGGCAAATCCCAACGGCAACCACACTCCCCACACCTATATTTTCGGTGCAAAAGCAGCTCCCGGCTACTATATGGCAAAGAAAATCATCGAGTTTATCTGCTCACTTGCAAATCTTATCAATAACGACCCCGACGTAAAAGACCTTCTCAAGGTTGTTTATATGGAAGATTATAATGTTACAATGGCAGAGGCTCTTATGCCCGCTGCAGATATCAGCGAGCAGATTTCACTTGCAGGTACAGAAGCAAGCGGTACCGGTAATATGAAGCTTATGATTAACGGTGCAATCACCCTCGGCACAATGGACGGTGCAAATGTTGAAATTTACGATGCAGTCGGTAAAGACAACATTCTCATCTTCGGTATGAGCACCCCCGAGGTAAACGAGCTTAAAAGAAGCGGTTATGTGCCTCAGAATTACTATAACAACAACGCTGAGCTCAAAAAGGTAATTGACTTTATCCAGAGAGGCATAAACGGTAAGCAGTTCCCCGAAATCGGCAATACAATTATTCACCACGACCCCTATAT
>JAXJVE010000227.1:0-15815 GCA_036308705.1 Acutalibacteraceae bacterium | reverse complement strand
GAATTTATAGTTATCAATTTACGCAGAGGCGGATATGAAGTTGTTGAAGCCGAAGACGGTGCAAGAGCTCTTGAACTTTATGACGCTTGCAGCGGAGATATCGACGTTGCTATCCTTGATGTTATGATGCCCAATGTTGACGGGTTTGAGGTGTGCAAGCAGCTCAGAACCGCCAATAACAATATCGGCATAATTATGTTAACCGCAAAAACGCAGGAGATGGATAAGGTAACAGGGCTTATGATGGGTGCGGATGACTATGTAACCAAACCGTTTTCACCTTCAGAACTCGTTGCAAGAGTTGACGCCGTTTACAGACGCGTTGCGATGAACGTAACCCGCAAGGCAACACCTGCGGAGGTTATCGAGCTGGGTGAATTCAAGCTTAACCTCAGAAGCAGATCCCTTACCAAAAACGGCAAATATATCGAACTCACTCAGGTTGAGTTCCAGATGATGGAATATTTCTTTACAAATCAGGGTGCGGCACTCAGCCGTACCGATATCCTCAACAAAGTCTGGGGCAATGAATATTTCGGCGAAGAAAAAATAGTTGATGTTAATATCAGAAGACTTCGTATGAAAATTGAAGATGAACCTTCTGTCCCCAAACATCTTACCACGATATGGGGCGTGGGTTACAAATGGATTATCTGATATGATTTTATGAAAGGAGAAAGTTGCGATGAAATTCGTGGGAATAACGAAGCGTTGGTTTCTGAACGTTGCTTCAATCATCATCGTTATTCTTATTACGGTTTCTGCTGCTCTTTTCTTTTCAATCAGAAATTATTATTACAGTGTTGCCGATATGGCACTTGATTCACATTCAAAAGAAGAAATTGATTCAACCTTTAATCTCAGCGTGGAATCATCGGGCGGTGGTTTTGAAGCTGCGGGCAGAAGCTATATCGAGAGCTTCCCCGATAAGGATATTATGGCAGTCTGGATTATTGACAGCAGCGGAAAGGTGATTATTTCAACAAGCGGATTTGAGATTAAAGAGCCTGTTGAAATGCCCGATTTTGTTGCGGCAATCGGTGGCGAGGGGACTTCAAAGTGGACAGGCCGCCTTCCTTCGGGAGAAAAGATAATGGCATCAACCTGTGCCTATAATTATCCCGACGGTAATATCGGCGGTGCCGTGAGATATATGATATCGCTTGATGCAATTGATGCTCAGCTCGGCAGAATAAGTATTATCATTGCTTTTGCTTGTCTGGTTTTGTTTGCACTTGTGGTTATATCGGGTATCTTCTTTATCCGTTCCATTGTTACACCCGTTAAAGATATCGGCGAAACTGCAAAGCGTATTGCAGGCGGTGATCTTGCAGCAAGAATTGACCATTATCCCTATAATGACGAAATCGGTGAACTCTGTGCAACGATCAACGATATGGCAGATAAACTATCGGCTTCGGACAGAATGAAAAATGATTTCATTTCAACCGTTTCGCACGAATTACGTACACCGCTTACCGCTATCAAAGGCTGGGGCGAAACTTTGCTTCAGATTGACGATACAGACCCTGCAATGACAAAAAGGGGAATGGGTGTTATTATCAACGAAGCTTCAAGACTTAACGATATGGTTGAAGAGTTGCTCGATTTCTCAAGAATGAGTAGCGGCAGAATGAAGCTCAACAATGAAAAAACAGATATTCTTGCCGAACTTGACGAAGTTGTTTTTGCGTTCAAAGAACGTTCAATCAAAGAGGGCATAGATGTTATCTATAACGTTCCTCATTTTCCCGCTCCCGCAAATGCGGACGCCTCAAGAATAAAGCAGGTGTTTATCAATATTCTTGATAACGCAGTCAAATATACCGAGCAGGGCGGTAAAATTGTTGTTTATGCTGAAATTCCCAACCCCGCAACGTTGATTGTTTCGGTCAGCGATACGGGTACGGGTATCCCCGCAGAGGATTTACCTCATATCAAAGAAAAATTTTACAAAGCTAATACTACGGTCAGAGGTTCGGGTATCGGACTTGCTGTTGCCGATGAAATAGTAAGGCTCCATAACGGTGAACTTGATATCGACAGTGTTTACGGTGAAGGAACAACCGTAAGAATAACTCTTCCCATTGAACCTGTTGAATATGATTCACCCGATAAGGAAGGAGATGCAGTTGCTGATGAGCAAAAAGAAGAATAACAAAAAAGAATATGTTGCCGTAGGCGGTCAGGCACTTATGGAAGGCATAATGATGAAGGGCCCCAAGGGTACCGCAATGTCACTCCGCTTGCCTGACGGTACAATCGAAACTCAGATGAAAGATTTTGTTTCGATACGCAAAAAAATAAAATTACTTAATATCCCCGTTATCCGAGGAATTGCATCGTTTGTTGAATCAATGCTTTTCGGCTATAAGCTTCTTATGGAGTCGGCTGAAAAAACAGCGATGGATACTGAAAGCGAAGAAAACGAATCAAAGCTCGATAAATGGATAAGCGACCATTTCGGCCCCAAGATGATGGCGGTTATCGGCGGAATCTCTGCGGTGCTCGGTGTTGTGCTTGCGTTTGGTTTGTTTATGCTTTTACCCAGCCTTGTTTTTGATCTGATTAACGGTGAGTTTGCTCTTGAATTATTTAATCACAGCTTTTTTGAACCCATAAAATTGCCCTGGTATTCATACTTTGAAAGCGGTTTTCTTATTCCCTGGAGTGCACTTATCGAAGGTGTTATCAGAGTTATCATTTTTGTGATTTATATGTACGCCGTTTCAAAAATGAAAGAGATTCACAGAGTGTATATGTATCACGGTGCAGAGCACAAAACAATTTTTGCTTTTGAACACGGTAAGGAGCTTACCGTTGAAAATATCAGAAACGAAAAACGATGCCACCCCAGATGCGGTACAAGCTTCATTTTCGTAACTATTCTTCTCAGTATTCTGATTTCATCAATCGTTGTTGTTGTTTTCCCCGAAATCAGAGAAGAAACAGTTATCTGGACTCTTGTCAAAGTTCTTATGATGCCTCTTATTATGGGTATCGGTTTTGAGTTCATTCAGCTTGCGGGCAAGTATCCCAACAAGTTTACAAAGCTTCTTTCAGCTCCCGGTCTTCTTATGCAGCGTATCACAACAGCCGAGCCTACCGATGATATCATCGAAGTGGCAATCGAGGCTATGAATGCGGCTCTTACAGGCGAAGTTGCAAAGAAAACAGAGGAAGAAAACGAAGAAACAACCGAAGAAGCGGAGAGCAAAGAATGACCGTTTCCGAACTTTTTGAAAAAGGCAAATCTCTGCTTCGTGAACAGGGTACGGAGAATTATCTCAACGAAGCCCGCTGGATTTTTGAAAGCGTTTTTCAATGCGGCAGAGAATATCTGATTTTTCATTCAGATGATATTGCAGACGATGATTTATCGGCTTTGTTTCTTGAAAAAATTCAAAAAAGAGCAAGCGGTGTTCCCGTTCAGTATGTAATCGGTTCGTGGGATTTCTACGGTGAGAGTTTTGAGGTCGGCGAGGGTGTTCTTATTCCGAGGCCCGAAACAGAACTTCTTGTTGATTTTGCTCTTGATTATCTGAAAGATAAAGAAAACCCCGTTGTTTTTGATTTGTGTGCGGGTTCGGGCTGCATCGGTCTTACCGTTGCAAAGAACCGACCCGATGCAAAAGTTTTTCTCGTTGAAAAATCACCCGATGCATTTGCTTATCTTGAAAAAAACCTGAACAATCTCGGTTGCAAAAACGCAAAAGCTGTTTCAGGTGATATATTCAACGGCTATGATTATTTTGATTTACCCGAACCTGATTTGATACTTTCAAATCCGCCTTATATCGAAACTGCGGATATCGAAGGCTTACAGTCAGAGGTTCATTATGAGCCGCTTATGGCTCTTGACGGCGGTGAAGACGGCTATATTTTCTACAATGCAATAGCAGAAAAATGGTTGCCTTATTGTAACGCCGTTGCGGTTGAATGCGGAGAGGGTCAGGCAAAAAGAATTGCAGATGAATTTTCCGTGTTATTTGCCGATGTATATTCCGTTAAGGATTTCAACGGAATCGAAAGAGCGGTTATCGGCAGAAAGGATTAACAAATGATTTTAGATTTCTTACGTTCAGGAGATATAAAAAGCGTTATAATCGGGCTTTTGGTAAGTGCTTTTGTTGTGTTCTGTACACTTCCCGTTCACGAATATGCTCACGCAAAAGTTGCCGCATTGCTTGGCGATAATACCGCAAGGCTTAAAGGCAGATTAACTTTATCGCCTATGGCTCATATTGACATAATGGGTGCTCTTATGATTCTGCTTGTCGGCTTCGGCTATGCAAAACCCGTGCCCGTCAATCCCAGAAATTTCAAAAAGCCCAAGCTCGGAATGGCACTTACTGCTCTTGCAGGCCCCGTTTCAAACATTGTTATGGCTTTTGGGTTCCTTATTTTATACAATATTTCGCTCTTGATTCTGGAATATACGGGAGGAGCTGTTATTGCGGAAGCGTTCTGCATATTTTTCAGCATTGCCGCACAAATAAATGTCAGCCTTGCTGTGTTCAATTTCTTGCCCATTCCGCCGCTTGACGGTTCAAGAATTGCTACGCTGATAATTCCCACAAAATACTATTTCAAAATAATGCGTTATGAACGCTACATTATTCTCGGCGTTTTTGCGTTGATATTCTTTGGTATTCTTGATAAACCGCTTGGTGCGATTACGGATTTAATAATCGGCGGATTGAGTCTGGTTGCGGGTCTGCCGTTTATGATTATCGCAATGTTCTTTTAACCGTTTGACCGAAAGGGGTTAATTATTCTTGGAAAAACTACAGTATAAGCTCGAGGTATTTGAAGGGCCGATGGATCTTCTGCTTCAGCTTATTGCAAAAAAGAAAGTCAGCATCAATGATGTTCCGCTGATGGAAATTATTGAGCAATATCTTGATTATGTACGACAGATGCAGGAGGATAATCTCGATATCTCAAGTGAATTTCTTGAAATGGCGGCAAGACTTCTCTATATCAAAACCGTATCTCTGCTTCCCGTTCACGAAGAAGCCGAAAAGCTTGTTGAAGAACTCAGAGGTGAGCTTACGGAATATCAGGATTGTAAGCTTGTTGCAGGTAAGCTTCAGAATCAGGCAAAGGGATTTGATTTTTATTCAAGACCGCCAGAAGAAATTGAAGTTGATATGACCTACACAAGAATTCACGAGCCTGCCGAAATTTTTAAGGCTTATATGGCTGCCGTCGGTAAAGGTAAGCGTAAGCTTCCGCCGCCGATTGAAGCTTTCAGAGGGATTGTTGCTCATAAAATCGTTTCTGTTGCTTCAAGAATCAGCTTTATAATTGATAAATTCAAAAGCAAAAAGAACCATAGGTTCATTTCGTTTTTTGAAGAATCCGAATCCCGTTCCGAAATGGTTGCAACCTTCCTTGCGCTTCTTGCAATGGCTAAGGCAAAGCGTATTCACATTGACGGCGACGGTGAAGATATGAGCATAACATTGCTTGAGGGCGGAGAGGAGAAGATAGAAATTGACGAATGAACAAATTCGTGCGGCGTGCGAAGCAATACTTTTTGCATCGGGCGAGCCGGTTGAACTGTCAAGAATGGCACAGGCTCTTGAACTTGAGCCGGATGTTGTTTCAGGTGCTCTTTGGGAGCTTTCAAGAAGCCTTGACGAAAGAGGAAGCGGAATATGTCTGCTCAGACTCGGCAGCAAATATCAGCTTTGTTCCCGTGTGGAATATGCACAGCACGTCAGAAATGTTCTTGATATGAAGAAGAATGCTCCTCTTTCTCCGGCTGCGTTTGAGGTGCTTGCGGTTGTTGCGTATAATCAGCCCGTCACCAAAGCGTATATCGAGCAGATAAGAGGCGTTGATTGCTCGGGCGTTGTGGCAACTCTTTGTCAGAAAGGTTTGCTTGAAGAAAAAGGCAGACTTGATTTGCCGGGCAGACCTCTTCTTTACGGTACAACACCTGATTTCCTTCGCTGCTTCTGTCTCAGCTCGCTTGCGGATTTACCCGAGCTTCCCGAAAAGCCGGATATTGACGTTGAGCGTGATGACGAAATAGATAATGAGCAGTGCGAACAGATCAGAGACTTTTTCCAGGGTGAAGGTCAGGAGGCGATAGATTGACGGCTTTATACATAATTCTCGGAATATTGGCTTCAATAATCGCTGTTCTTCTTATATTGCTTTCGATTAATGCGGTTATAACCGTACATTACGAAAACGATGTAACAATGACTCTCAGATGGCTTTTCCTCAAATTCAATATTCTTCCGAGTGATAAAGATAAAAAGAAAAAGCCTAAAAAGAAAAAAGAAAAAGAAGAGCCTGAAAGCGAAGTTGTAAAAGAGCCCAAGAAAAAGAAGGACAATATGTTTGTGAACTTCTATCACAACAAGGGTGTTGAAGGTGTTGTTCAGCTTCTTAAAGATACTGCAAAGGCACTTGGCGGTATGTTTAAAAGAATAGGCAAATCACTTGTTATTGATGAACTTATTGTTTCGCTCAGAGTAAGTGCGGGCGATTCGGCGGAAACTGCAATCAAATACGGTAAAACCTGTGCCGCAGCTTTCCCCGCAATGGGATTCATAGTCAATAATCTTCGTGTCAAGAGATACGATATAGAAGTAGTTCCCGATTTTATTTACGGCACAGATGATGCAAGGCTTCACTCGGTAATCAGAGTAAACCCCCGAAAGCTTCTCAATGCCATCATAATCGTTTTGGCGGAACTCATAGTTAAAGTTGTTTCAGAACTGCTTATGCACAGCGATGCCCCAAAGGCAGAAGTGGAAAAGCAGAATAATAAAAATAATTAATTTTGAAAGGCGGAAAACAAAATGAAAGAACAGTCAGCATCAGGAATTCTCGGTACATCAATTGAGAAAATCAAGGATCTTGTAGATGTAAGCACCATTATCGGTGAACCCATCCGTATCAGCGAAACCCTTCAGGTTATTCCTGTTTCAAAGGTTACATACGGCTTTGCATCAGGCGGTACAGACTTCCCCTCAAAGAACAATCAGGAGCTCTTCGGCGGCGGCGGCGGAGCAGGTATCACAATTTCTCCCGTTGCATTCCTTGTTGTTAATAACGGAAGCGTTACAGTTAAATATATTGATGCAGCCGAAGGTTCGGTTGAAAGAGTTATCGGTATGGTTCCCGATCTTGTTGATAAGGCAACAGATGTTATCGGTCAGCTCACAAACAGAGACAAGACCGTTGACAATGCAATCAACGATTATATGGCATCAACAGAACCCACTGCATAATTATTAATTCTTTTTCATCTGCATATATTTATAAAAAATATGTGGGGATGAAATTATTGAAAAAGAGAATAACAGTTTTTCTGACCGTTTGTTTAATCGTGTTTTCATTGGATATTACTGCGTCTGCGTCGGTGAATGTATCGGCGCAGAGTGCAGTGCTGATGTGTGCCGAAAACGGCGAGATCTTATTTTCAAGAAATGCCGATAAACGGTTATCTATGGCAAGCACAACCAAAATTATGACCTCGCTTCTTGCTCTTGAAGCGGCAATGCCCGATGCGGAAATAACCGTAACCAAAGAGATGGTAAGCGTTGAAGGTACTTCAATGGGGCTTATGCCCGGTGACAGTGTGTCACTAAGGGAACTGGTTTACGGTATGCTTCTTCAATCGGGTAACGATGCGGCAAATTCGGTTGCGTATTTTCTTTCGGGTAATCCCGAGGATTTTGCAAAGCTGATGAATAAGCGTGCCGAAGAAATAGGAATGAAAAATTCCAATTTTGTAACGGCATCAGGGCTCGACAGTGAAAATCACTATTCAACGGCATACGATATGGCACTTCTTGCGTGCGAAAGCATAAAGAATCCCGAGTTTGTTTCGATTTGTTCTCAGAAGACCGCAAGGCTTACATACGGCAACCCGCCGTATCAAAGAACTCTGACCAATCACAACAAGCTTTTGTGGAAATATAAAGATGCAATCGGTATCAAAACGGGTTTTACAAAAAAGAGCGGCAGATGTCTTGTGAGTGCCGCTGAGCGTGACGGCGTAACTCTTGTTGCGGTAACACTCAATGCTCCCGATGACTGGAACGACCATATTTCAATGTTTGAATACGGTTTTTCAAAGTTAAAGGGTGTTGAGCTGAGCTGTGACCTGAGCAATATCAGTATTGATGTTTGCGGCGGTGTAAAAAGTACCGCATCCGTTGAACTTTACGGTAATGCCCGTTGGCTTGACGGAGAAAAGGTTTATGTTCGTTTACTGATAAAACCCGTCAATTATGCTCCTCTGAAAAAAGGGGATATTGTCGGCAAGGCTGTGTTTTCAGATGCCGATAACTGCGTGATTGATGAAATCCCGATATGTGTATCGGAAGATGTTGCGTTTAAAAAATCAGCCGTTATATCCGAACGTACAGAAGAAGATTTATTCTCAAAAATAATAAGCAGTATCAAAGAGTTATTCAGGGGTGAAATAATTGGCCGATAATAAAATCAGGCTTCAGAAATTTCTTTCGGAAGCGGGCGTCGCATCAAGACGCAAGGCGGAAGAAATGATAAGAAACGGTATGGTTAAAGTTAACGGTGCCGTTGCACAGATTGGCGACAGCGTAGACCCCAAAAAGGATACGGTTGTTGTCAAAGGCAAAAAAATAAGAAAAGAAAGCAATATGCGATATATTCTGCTCAATAAACCCAGAGGTTATGTAACCACAACCGATGATGACCTGGGCAGAAAGTGTGTGCTTGAACTTGTCCGTGATGTTAAGGAAAGAATTTATCCTGTCGGCAGGCTTGACAGAGTTTCCGAAGGTGCTCTTATTCTTACAAACGACGGTGCATTTGCAAACGCAATGATGCATCCTTCAAAGCATGTACCCAAAACTTACCGAGTTACAGTCAGACCGGGTATAACCTCAGAGCAGGTTGATATACTTTCAACTGGAGTTGACCTTGACGGCAGACTTACCGCACCCGCACAGGTATATGTTATTTCAAAAGAAGATGACAGAGCGGTGCTTGAAATCGTTCTCTATGAAGGCAGAAACAGGCAGATTCGCCGTATGTGTGAAGCTGTGAACCTCGAAGTTGCAAGGCTTCGCAGAATCGCAGTCGGTTCCGTAAAACTCGGAATGCTTCAGACAGGAGAATGGAGAGATCTTACACCCGCAGAGGTTGAAGGCCTTTTCAAAGCAGCCGGTGTCAAAATGAACGGAGGGGCAAAATGATAAGATTTGTTCCTTTTGAAACCGAAGAATTCGCAGGAATGATCGCTCTTGACAGCGAAGAAAAAGAAATCGGCAGATGTACATTTCTGCTTAACGGTTATCAGATGAAGTTTATTTCTGTTGATTGCAAAGACGATATCATTACAGAAGGTCTTGCAAGGGCGGCAATGAACTATGCGGCAAACCGATATGCCTATATTGCCGAAATCAACAAAGATATTTCTTCTCCCGCATTTTCAAGGCTCGGTTTCAGCGGCGAAGATGTTCTCCGTGTTGAAATCCCCGAAGCACTTATGTCCTCGGGTTGCAATTGCGGAAACGCCAATTAATAACAGGAGATGTTTAATCCAATGATAAAAAGTATGACCGGCTACGGCAGATCTCAGCAGCTCGCAGACGGTATGAATATAACAGTTGAAATAAAAAGCGTAAATCACAGATATTTTGAATTTTCTTCAAAACTTCCAAGAAGCTACGGTTTTCTTGATGAAAAACTCAAAAGCTTCTTTAACGGAAAGCTTACCAGAGGTAAGATGGAGTGCTATGTTCAGATTGAGGCGGTTGAAGAACCCGATACCGTAATCAGCCTGAACCATACCCTCGTAAAAGGCTACCTTGATGCATATAAAGAACTTGCGGAAACCTACGGCCTTGAAAACAATATCAAAGTTTCAGATATTTCAAGAGTAAGCGATATTTTCGCAATCCGTAAACAGGCGGCTGATGAAGACAGAATATGGGCAGCGGTTCAGACGGTTGCTCAGGCAGCTCTCGAAGGTTTTGTTGCGATGAGGGAGCGTGAAGGTGCAAGGCTTAAAGCCGATGTACTTTCAAGGCTTGACGAGATAATCTCAAATGTTGAGTTTATTGAAGAACGTTCACCGCAGACTGTTGCGGAATATAACGAAAAGCTTCTTGGCAGGCTCAAGGAACTTCTCGGCGATACTCATATTGATGAGCAGAGAACACTCACAGAAGCAGCAATTTTTGCAGATAAAATTGCCGTTGCTGAAGAAACTGTAAGGCTTCGCAGCCATATTTCACAGCTTCGTTCGTTCCTTGAACAGAGCGATGCAGTGGGCAAAAAAATGGATTTTCTTGTTCAGGAGCTTAACAGAGAGGCAAACACAATCGGCTCAAAAGCTCAGGATGTTGAAATTGCACGCAGAGTAGTTTCAATTAAAGCTGAAATTGAAAAAATCCGTGAACAGATACAGAATATAGAATAAGAGGTAGTACAATGAAGCTGATAAATATTGGTTTCGGCAATATGATAAATGCAAGCCGTCTTGTTGCAATTGTAAGCCCTGAATCAGCACCCATAAAAAGAATTATTCAGGAGTGCAAAGAAAAGGGAACTCTTATCGACGCAACTCACGGCAGAAGAACAAGAGCTGTTATCATTACTGACAGCGACCATGTTATTCTCACATATCTCCAGAGCGAAACCGTAGCAAACAGACTTAATGACGATATGGACGAGCTTGATGATGAGGAGGAAGAAGATGACTGATAAAGGAATATTAATTACTTTTTCCGGCCCTTCAGGTTCGGGAAAAGATACGGTTCTCAATAAGCTTATTACAAAGCGTGACGATACCAGAATTTCAATTTCAATGACAACCCGTAAGCCGAGAGAGGGCGAAATTGACGGTGTGCATTATTATTTTGTTGACCGTGATTTCTTTGAAAAGAAGATTGAGTCTGACGGTGTGCTTGAATATGCCGAATACGCAGGCAATCTTTACGGAACACCCAAAGACCCTGTTTACGAAATGATTAATGCAGGTAAGGTTGTTATTCTTGAAATCGAAGTTCAGGGTGCTGAAAAAATCAAGCAGAAATATCCCGAAGTTGTAAGCGTTTTCCTTATGCCGCCTTCACTCAGGGTGCTTGAAGAAAGGCTCAGAGGCCGCAATACGGATGATGAAGAAACAATCAATCACCGCCTTGTTATCGCCCGCGAAGAAATTCGCAAAGCATCGGATTATGACTACATAGTTGTCAACGACGATATTGACAATGCGGTAGAAAAATTCAGCGGAATAATTGATGCTGAAAGACTTAAAACTATAAGAAATAAAAAAATCATAAGCGAGGTAATCAACAATGTTTAATCCCGATTTAAGAGGAGTTCTCAAAAATCATCTCAGCCGTTACTCACTTGTAACAGCAACCGCAAAAAGAGCAAGAGAAATTGCAGAAGAAGCAGAAGAAAATAAGGTTATCATAACAGAAAAGCCCGTTAGCCTGGCTCTTGAAGAAATTCTTGAGGGCGATTATGTTATCGTTGAACCCGAAGAAATCAGAAATATCTGATTATACTATTTAATTCATTAACGGTAGGGGAGTGATATCAAATGAAATATGCGAAGGTTGCCGTTGATTCAGCTGTGTTTACCTTTGATAAAGCTTTTGATTATATAATCCCTGCCGAACTTGAAGATGCAGCCCAAAAAGGATGCAGGGTAACCGTTCCTTTCGGCAAGGCAAGTAAAAAGCGAATCGGTATTATATTTGATGTTACCGATTTCAGCGATAATAAAAGGCTGAAAAAAATCAGCAGTGTTCTTGATGAATCGCCTCTTCTTAATGATGAGATGCTGAAGCTTGCCGAATGGATAAAGGAACGCACTTTCTGTACCCTCTATGAGGCCGCAAAAGCTATGCTTCCGGCGGGTATAAACCACCGTATGGTTTCGTCCTATGCCGTAAGCACGCAGATTCCCGAAAACGCAATTGACAGCCTTAACGAAACAGAAAAAGAAATACTCGATTATCTTTATAAAAGAGCTGTTTTTGTGAAGGCAGATAATATTTTCAATGCACTCGGTTTAAAAAAAGCTCAGCCGTTACTTGATCAGATGGTAAAAAAAGGTGTGCTTTTATGCACTTACGATGCCGTCAGAAATCTCGGCGACCTGACCGTAAAAATGCTTCGTCCCATACAGGGCAACGAAGATGTGAAACTCACTCAGAAGCAGCGTGAAATGATGGATGTGCTCAACGATGTAGGTTGTGCAAGCGTAAAAGAACTTTGTTATTTTACAGGTCTTACACCTGCTGTTGCAAATGCACTTGTCAAAAACGGTGCGGCAGAGTTTTACGAGCAGGAAGTTATGAGATTGCCCGATTTTTCGGGTACAACGGGCTGCAAAACCGAAATATCCCTTACCGAAGAGCAAAGAAATGCTTTTGAAAAGCTTTCAGCTCTTGCAAGCTCAGGTAAAGCAAGTGTTTCTCTGCTTTACGGAGTTACGGGCAGCGGTAAAACCTCTGTTTATATGAGCGTAATTGATAAGGTGCTTGAAACAGGAAAATCAGTTATAGTTATGGTGCCTGAGATAGGGCTTACACCTCAGACTATTTCACTTTTCTGTAAGCGTTACGGCGGGGATATTGCAGTTTTTCACAGTGCTCTTTCAGTAAGAGAGAGGCTTGACCAATGGAAAAATGTTAAAAAAGGTCAGGCAAAAATAATAATAGGTACAAGAAGTGCCGTGTTTGCTCCCGCAGAAAACATTGGTTTGATTATTATCGACGAAGAACAGGAGCATACATATAAATCCGAGCAGACCCCGAGATATAACGCAATTGAGGTTGCAAAATACAGAGCGGTATATAATAACTGCCTTCTTTTGCTTGCATCTGCAACACCGAGTGTTGAAAGCTATGCAGCCGCTCAGAACGGCAGATATGAGCTTTGTACCCTCACTCAGAGATACGGTAATGCCGTTTTGCCAAAGGTTGTTACCGTAGATATGCGTACTGCAGAAAAAGCATCGGGAAGCAATGCGATAAGTCAGACTCTTTATGAGAGCCTTAAATCTAACCTTGAAAACGGTAAACAGTCCATACTTCTTATCAACAGAAGGGGATTCAATACTTTTTCTGCCTGTAATTCGTGCGGAGAGGTTATATGTTGCCCTCATTGCAGTATTTCAATGACTTATCATACCGCCAACAACAGATTGATGTGCCATTATTGCGGCTATTCCGTGCCTTTTTCAAGTATATGCCCTGAATGTGGTGAAAACGCCGTAAGATATTCGGGATTCGGCACTCAGAAAATTGAAGATGAACTTGCAAGGCTTTTGCCCGATGCAAGAATTGTCAGAATGGATACCGATTCCACATCGGGTAAGAATTCACACGAAAAGCTTCTGGATAGCTTTGCAAAAGGTGAGTACGATATAATGATAGGTACTCAGATGGTTGCGAAAGGTCTTAATTTTCCGAATGTAACGCTTGTGGGTGTTGTATCGGTTGACCAACAGCTTTACAGCGATGATTTCAGAAGCCTTGAAAAAACTTTCTCTTTGCTCACTCAGGTTGTCGGCAGGTCGGGCAGAGGTGAGTTTGAAGGCAGTGCAATAATTCAGACACTTACCCCCGAAAATGAAATAATCCGCCTTGCGGCAAAACAGGATTATGATGAATTTTTTAAAACAGAAATAAAGCTTCGCAAGGGGCTTGTATATCCGCCTTATTGCGACTTATGTATTGTAGGTTTTACGGGCGAAAATGAGGCTGCGGTAAAGTTTGCCGCAAACGAAACTCTTGATTTGCTCAAAAAATATGTTGCGGATGAATATAAAGGCGAAAAGATAATTGTTCTTGGCCCTATGCCCGCAAGAGTTGCAAAAATCAGCGAAAAATACAGATATCGTCTTATTGTGAAATGCCGTAATTCGGCAAGATTCAGGCAGATGATATCACAGATTCTTATAAAAATCGGAACGGATTCCCGTTTTTCAAAAGTCACCGTTTATGCGGATATAAATCCCGATACGGCGATATAATACAGCAAAACTGAAAGGATTGACTTTTATGGCAATCAGAAACATAGTTAAAATCGGCGACCCGATTTTGGCAAAAACATCACGAAAAGTAGAAAATTTTGACGCTCGCCTTCATCAGCTTCTTGATGATATGAAGGAAACTATGTATAACGCAAACGGCGTAGGTCTTGCCGCGGTGCAGGTGGGTGTTTTGAGAAGAGTTGTCGTTATTGATTGCGGCGACGGATATATTGAACTTATCAACCCCGAAATTATAAGCACAGAGGGTTCACAGTTTGCGGAGGAAGGTTGCCTTTCTCTTCCCGGCGAGGTTGGTGTTACGGCACGCCCTGCTGTTGTGAGAGTAAAAGCTCAGGACAGAAACGGTAAATGGTGTGTATATAAAGGTGAAGAACTCAAGGCACGTTGCTTCTGCCACGAACTTGACCACCTTGACGGAGTTGTTTTTACACAAAGAGTGATTAAAAAGGAGATTTCCGAATGAAAGTAGTTTTTATGGGTACGCCCGAATTTGCGGTGCCGTGCCTTCAAAAGCTTATAGATTGCGGCCACGAGGTAACAGGCGTATTTACTCAGCCTGATAAACCTCAGGGCAGAAAGATGATTTTAACTCCGCCTCCCGTTAAGGAACTTGCAGTTGCAAACGGAATAAAAGTTTATCAGCCCGTTAAAATGAAAGACGGTACAGCTCTCGAGATGCTCAGAGAAGCAGACCCCGAACTTTGCATCGTTGTTGCTTACGGCAAAATTCTTCCCAAGGAAATTCTTGAATATCCAAAATACGGATGTATCAACATCCACGCATCGCTTCTGCCCAAGCTCAGAGGTGCGGCACCGATTCAGTGGTCTGTTATAAACGGATTTGATAAAACGGGTGTTACCTCAATGCAGATGGATGAAGGTCTTGATACGGGCGATATGCTTATTAAAGGTGAACTTGAAATAGGTGAGAATGAAACCGCAGGTGAGCTTCACGACAGACTTTCGCAGCTTGGTGCCGAAGTTCTTGAAAAAACAATTATCGCTCTTGAAAAAGGTGAACTCAAACCCGAAAAGCAGAATCATGAAGAATTTACTTATGCTTCCATGCTTTCCAAAGAACTTTCACCTATAGATTGGACTATGACTGCACAGCAGGTGCATAATAAAATCAGGGGTCTTTCACCCTGGCCGTCAGCAAATGCAAAGCTTAACGGTAAAACGGTCAAAATTCACAGAAGCGTGGTTTCCGATTCAAAAGGAAAGTTTGCGGGTGAAGTTGTTGAAGCGGGCAAAAAGCTTGTAGTTGCTTGCGGAGATATGAACTGTATTGAAATTCTCAATCTTCAGGCAGAAGGTAAAAAAGCTATGTCTGCCGCTGATTTTCTCCGTGGTAATCCTCTCAATGTCGGAGATAAATTCGAATAAAAGGAGTGGCTGTTATGCCATACGGTTTTGGCGGATTTTACTTTATGGATTATTGGTATATAGTCCTTGTTATACCCGCTATGATAGTAGCGATGGTTGCACAAGCTAAAGTTAAATCGAATTACAATAAATTTTCAAAAGTTCTTAATTCAAGAAGAATAACGGGTGCTTATGCCGCACAGGCTGTTCTCTCGTTTTACGGAATAACCGATGTCAGAATTGAACAGGTAGCGGGCAGACTGTCCGACCACTATGACCCCAAAGCAAAAGTTATAAGACTTTCTCAGGGTGTTTACAGTGCAAGCTCAATTGCGGCTGTAGGTATCGCCTGCCACGAAGCGGGTCATGCCGCTCAGCACGCTGAAAGCTATGTGCCGATTAAAATCAGAACTGCACTTGT
>JAXJVE010000226.1:0-3845 GCA_036308705.1 Acutalibacteraceae bacterium | reverse complement strand
GAAGAATTTCGCGGATTTCTTCGGGGTTGTTGCTTGAAAGACCTTGCATCGAAAGGGCAATATGCCAGATATATCCTTCGGGAGTGTGGGGGCTGCCGACACCTTTTGCAAACTTGCCTTCGTAATAATACGGATTATCTTTGCTGAGAATAAAGCTGCGTGTGTTACGGTAAATTTCATCGTCATATCCGCAGAATCCAAGGTACGGTGCAGACATAAGGCTCGGTACGTTTGCATCATCAAAAAGGAAGTAATCGCCTTTGCCGTTAACTTCGCAAGCATAGATTCTGCCGTGGTTTTCGCTTTCGATTACCGCATATTTTTCAATACCTTCTTTGATTTCGGCTCTGAGTGTTCTGCATTTTTCGGCAAGCTCGGTTTCATCGGGATATGCCGCAAGCATTTCTTCAAGATATCCGAGAACAACAACCGCAAACATATTTGATGCAACAAGATAACCGTATCTGCAGGCATCGTCGCTCGGCCTGAATCCCGACCAGGTCATACCTGTATATTCAACGGGTTCACCCATACCGTCATTATGAAGTGTATCCTGATAAGGGCAGTTTGTTCTTGTGAAGCGGTAAGGAGATTTTTCAAGATGATGCTGTTCTGTTATCCAGAGGTCAACGGTGATTTTGGCACTTTCAAGAAAATCTTTGCCGAGAACCGAGTCATCACCCGTTGCTTTCCAATAAAGATAAGCAAGGCGTATGGGGTAGCAGAGAGAATCAATTTCATACTTTCTTTCCCAGACAATGGGGTGGTTCAGAGGCATATCGTTGAATTCTCTGTGGTCATTCGGCTCTTTTTTATATGCGTTTGCATAAGGTTCAAGGCTGATATACATTCTCTGCCTTTTGATAACGCCTTTTATGATATTACGGATTTCTTCGTTGCCTTTTGCAAGGGGAATATAATGAGATACTTCGGCTGTTGAATCTCTCAGCCACATTGCGGGAATATCGCCAGTGAGAACAAAAACCGAACCGTCATCCATAAATTCTGTTGCCGTTTCAAGAGTATTGGGGTAGCAGTTACGGTAAAGCTTTGCAAGTTTGGGACTGTATTTTTCGATAACGGAACAGTATTCATTCATTCTTTTTTCAACACATACGGGAAGTTTCATAAAATAAATTCCTTTCGGATAGATTATAATAATGATATATTTTTATTTTTTGATTGTCAAGCCTGTGAATGTGACAAAATAATATTTACTGTCACCTGATAATATGTTAATATATCGCTGAGGAGTGAATTTATGAAAGAATACGGACTTGTGCTTGCGGGCGGCGGTGCAAAAGGTGTGTATCAGCTCGGTGCCTGGAAAGCAATGAAAGAACTTGATATAAAATTCTCTGTTGTTGCAGGTGTTTCAATCGGCTCAATCAACGGTGCACTTATTGTTTCGGATTGCTATGAGCAAGCGGCAGAGATGTGGAAATGCGCTTCTGTTGACAGAGGAGTGAGGATTTCAAGAAATCTGAAAGACCCCGAAAACCTTTTCAGCCTTAAAAATGCAGGTGTTTTGCTCAGAGAAATTGTGAAAAACGGCGGTATAGATGCTTCGCCCACAAAAGAATTGCTTACCGAGTTTATTGATGAAAAAAAGGTACGCAAATCAGATATAAAATTCGGTATGGTAACATTCAGCCTTTCTGATTTTGCACCCAAAGAAATATTTCTTGATAAAATTCCCGAAGGCGAGCTTATAGATTATCTTCTCGCATCTTCAAAAGTGCCGGGTGTCAATAAAATCGGCCCTGAAGGTGAAAAGTATCTTGACGGCGGTGTTTATGATAATACTCCCGTTGCATTGCTCCGCAAATACGGGTATAACAGAATGATTGTTGTTGATATTTCATCAATGAAGGGGCTGGGTCACAAAGACGATATGACCAATGCTGAGTTTATATATATCAAGCCTTATAATGTTGATGAACTCGGTGCGGCATTTGATTTCAGCGATGAAATGTATGAAAAGCGTATTAAAATGGGATATCTCGATACCAGAAAAGCATTCGGATATCTTTCAGGCAGACAGTTTTATTTTGAACCCGAAGTGTTCAGGAATATGCTTGAAGAATACGGCGCGGATGCACTTGAACAGCTCGAAAACCTCGGTTATGAATTCGGTGCGGAAAGGCTGAAGGTTTATTCGCAAAAAGAATTTATAGGCGAACTCAAAAAACTTTATGACGAATATAAAGAAATTCAGCAAGCAAAAACAGAGGAAAAAGAACAGAAATTCTATGCACCTCTGCTCAGAAGACTTCCTAAATTCCATAACAACAATGAATATGCCGATGCAATTGCGGTGCTTGAAAACCTTATAGATTAAAAAATACAGCCGATGAGATTAATCATCGGCTGTTATTATTTTCCATTTTTCAACAAGCTTTTCAACGTTCCACGCGGCATTTGCGGGGCTTGTTGACGGCAGACAAACCGCCTTTATTCCTGTTTTGGGATATGTGTATTTATTATAGTATTTCTCAGCAGTTTTGCCGTTTACAAAAATCCTTTTTACGTTGCTGTTTTCAAGGATAACACTAAGGTCGTTTGCCGTAACATCGGTTATTGTACTGTCTGCACTGCCTTCGATTTCGCATTGTGCAATAACGTCCCATAATGCAAGTTTATTTGAAAGAATAAGTTCTTTTTTCTCTTCAACGGTAACGGGTTTTTCTGTGCCGAAAATTTCTGCGATAACAGCCCAGAATCTGTTCTGAGGATGACCGTAGAAAAAGGCGGCTTCTCTTGATTTTACAGACGGAAACGAGCCGAGAATAAGCACTTCTGATTCGGCATTGAACAGCGGCGGAATGGGATGAACTATCATTTTTTACCGACCTTTACGTATTTTCTGAGCACGTGTGCAATCGGCGTATAAACCGCAAAGGTTATGGCTGAGTTTATGCCCGCTTTGAGAAGGTTGAAGGGGATGATTGCGGGGATAAGCATATCAGCAACGGTTTGAGTACCTGCTCCCATAAAAATTCCCGTAAAAACGAGGTTGAGAGGAATCATAACAACTGTCATTGCAAGGGAGCCTGCAACAAGACCGATTATGAGGTGTACGGTGGTTTTCTTGCGGTTGTAAATCAACGAAGCCACAAGAACAAGTGCCGATGAAGCTATGAAGTGCATAAAGAAACCTATTATTCCGCTTGATGCACTGACGGTTATTGCCTGAATTATGCATACCGCAAGAAGGGTGATGATTCCGGGAACAGGCCCGAACATAATTGAGCATATAAGAACAGGAATATCTGCAGGGTCATATTCAAGAAACGGTGCAGAAGGTATCAGCGGCAAATGAATGTTGGTAACAAGAACAACCGAAAGTGCCGTGAGCATCGCCATAATGCAGAGTCTTAATATTTTTTCTTGCTTTTTCATAAAATCAATCTCCTTTGCTCGGAGTGCCGATAAAAAACAAAAATACCCTGCAAAAATGCAGGGCGTAAAATGCAGAATATCAGCATTCTCTTTCATCCGGACTTTAACCGTCGGTTGCGGAATCTCACCGCATCAACACATTGCTGTGCTCGTGGACTGTAGGGTATTTACCCAACCACCGGTGGGGAATCTCACCCCGCCCCGAGAATTTATATTTATCTTTATTATAATCATCGCAACATATTTGTCAATATAAAATAAATAAATTTATAGTTTGTATTTTTATTAATTATATGATACAATTAATCTGTATATATGCAATATTTTGCGAAAGGGGATAAATATGAATTTTACACCTCTCGGCGGTACCAATTCCCACGAAGGTTTTTGCCTTATAAAATCCGTTGAAAAAAAGCTTACGGCAAAGGGCGTTCCCTATCTTG
>JAXJVE010000225.1:0-4642 GCA_036308705.1 Acutalibacteraceae bacterium | reverse complement strand
GCTGAAGAAACATTTACCGAGGCTGACAGCGAAAGTTCAGAAGCACAAGCGGAAGAAAGCGAAGAGGATAAAGAATAATCTCTATGGAATTTATAAAAAATTATTTTGAAACAAAAGGTGCGGTTTTCATTATTTCGCAATTCATCGGATTTGTTGCCGCCGCAATCCTTCTGCTTTCTTTTCAGCAAAGAACTCACAGACGCATTGTTGCAATGCAGGCGTGTTCGGGCTTGCTGTTTGCGATTCAGTATCTTATGATAGGTGCGTATGCGGGTATGGCGGGTAACCTTGTTGGCGTTATACGTTCACTCGTGTTTATGCAAAGAGGCAAATCAAAATTTGCAGACAGTATCGCCTGCCCGATTGTGTTTGCGATTATCGCCGCAATAAGCGGAATTATCACCTATGAAAAGCCGATATCACTGCTCCCTATGGCGGCAATGATGATTTCATCTTTTGTAATGTGGAGCCCGAAAACGCAAAAGCTCAGAGCTCTCACAATGCCGACCTCAGCTATGTGGCTTGTATATAACATCATAGAAAAATCATACGCGGGAACGGCTACGGAAATATTCAATCTGCTTTCAATTATCATTGCGTTGATAAGATTCCGCAAAAAGAAAACAAAATAAGCAAGTGGCTTGCAGAGTAAAAACTTTGCAAGCCATTTTTTTGCGAATAAATATTACCTTTTATGACAAAATACAAAAGGTGATACTATGCAGAACAACAAAGAATTTGTGCCTTATATTTCTGCGGATAAAATAACGCCCGAGCTTACCGCAACATCGGTTGTTACAGGAATAATTCTTTCTGTTATTTTCGGTGCGGCAAACGCATATCTCGGGCTGAAAGTGGGGCTTACCGTTTCGGCTTCAATCCCCGCCGCCGTTGCCTCAATGGGCATTATCCGTATGGCAATGAAAAGAAATTCCGTGCTCGAAAGCAACATTGTTCAGACAATGGGGTCTGCAGGCGAATCGGTTGCGGCAGGTGCGGTTTTCACCTTGCCTGCTTTGTTTTTATGGGCAAAAGAAGGCAAAGCTCAGGCTCCCGATATTGCGGGGATTATTCTCATTGCACTTATCGGCGGTCTGCTCGGTGTATTTTTTATGGTACCGCTGAGAAACGCCCTGATTGTTAAAGAACACAGCGTTCTCCCGTATCCCGAAGGAACCGCCTGTGCCGAAGTTTTACTGTCGGGCGAAAAAGACAAATCAAACGCATCAGGCATTTTTATCGGCTCGGGAATTGCCGCCTTAATAAAAATTCTGATTGACGGGATAAAATTATTGCCGTCTGAAATATCGTTCAGATTCAGGAGTTTTGCGGGAGAAATAGGTGCTCAGATTTCACCTGCCGTCTTCAGCGTAGGTTATATATGCGGCCCGAAAATTTCTTCATATATGTTTGGCGGCGGAATACTCGGATGGCTTGTTATTATACCCCTCATTGTTCTTTTTGGCGAAAACCTTACTCTTTTCCCCTCAGAAACTCCGATTGATGAAATGTATATCAACGGCGGTGCAAGTGCAATATGGAGCTCATATATACGCTATATCGGTGCAGGTGCACTCGCAAGCGGCGGAATAATCAGCCTTATAAAATCAATGCCGATGATTATACGCACATTCAAAGACACATTATCCGATATCGGCAGCAAAATCACATCGGATAAAAGAACCGATAAAAATATAAGCATACGAACCGTTCTGATTGCGGTTATCCTTCTCACCGTTGCAGTATGGCTTGTGCCCGCTATACCGATTTCGCTCATCGGTGCGGTTATTGTTGTTGTTTTCGGCTTTTTCTTTGCCGCTGTTTCATCAAGAATGGTGGGGTTTGTGGGCAGCAGCAACAACCCTGTATCGGGTATGGCTATTGCAACCTTGCTTGTTGCAACCGTTGTTTTGAAATTATCGGGAGCCGCAAATCCGGAAATATTGACAAGCTCGATTGCGATAGGTTCGGTAATCTGCATTATTGCCGCCATTTCAGGTGACACTTCTCAGGACCTGAAAACAGGATATATTCTCGGTTCAACGCCACGAAAACAACAGATTGCAGAAATCATCGGCGTTGTTGCATCCGCCTTTGCAACAGGCGGTACGCTTTACCTTCTTAACAATGTATGGGGATTCGGTACGGATAATCTTGCCGCACCCCAGGCAACACTTATGAAAATTATCGTTGAAGGCGTTGCAGATAACAATCTCCCCTGGAACCTTGTTCTCATAGGAGTTTTCATTACCGTTGTTGCCGAGGTTACGGGAATACCCGTGTTGCCGTTTGCAATAGGGCTTTATCTGCCCATTCACCTGAGTGCCTGTGTTATGCTGGGCGGTGTTGTAAAATTCATTTCAGATAAAATAAAACCTCAGAGCACAAAAGGCACGCTTTTCTGCTCAGGAATGATTGCGGGCGAAGGGCTTGCGGGGATATTCCTTGCATTGGTTGCGGTGTTCAGATGAAAAACAAATCAAACTATCTGAGCAAAGTTCCGATACGCTCGCCAAAAATCGCACACAAAACCGAAGCAGAAGGTATGGTAATTCTTCAGATTCAGAACACAGGTGCCGTCAATTTTATCGTTCGTAAAATACTGAAAAAGCCGCAGACAAGCTATATTCATCTTGATAAAACAGGCAGTTTCGTATGGCTCAGCATCGACGGTAACAAAAGCATTTACGATATAGCTCTTTTGCTTGAAGAGAATTTCGGCAATAATTCGCATCCTTTGTATGAACGCATTACAAAATTCTTTTTTGTTCTTGAAAAGAACGGTTTCATAATATGGGCAAAATAAAACGGCTGCTTCACATCAAGTGAAACAGCCTTGTTTTTATTTATCTTTGATTTTATTGACGATAACACCGAGTCTTGTATCGCCGAATTTCTTTTTGCGTTGTTCTTTTTTGGTGAGAACTCTCGGTTCGGGAATGGGCTTTTTAAACCTTGAGATATTTCCGTCATCGCAGACAAACGGCTGAGAAAGACAGATTCCGCCATCACCCTTGAGCTGAAATCTTACATAACAGCTTATTTTGTTGCTGTAATCCGCAAGCTTTATTTCTGAAATCATTTCGCCGTTTTTCTCTGCGGTTTCGCTCTGAATTATCTCGCCGTCGGCAATCCATTCAATCGCATTGCAGTTTATACCTTTAACGGTAATTGTGTCTGCATCTTCATCAACCTCAAGCCCCATAACTTTAGGCCACGGGCCTTTACCCTCAAAATCTTCGCCGAGTTCATTTTTTGCATAGCGTGCAACCGCAAAGAAATTGCCGTTTTCCATTGCCGTACGAAGATTTTCAAGGCTGTATTCGGGAAGAATGAAATCCATAAACGCAGTATCAATTTCGGTTACTCTGTGGGCATCGCTGTTGCCGAAGCCCCATACAATCCTTTCGCCTTCAGGGATAAGAGTCATCAGAAGTTCATCCCAGAGAATACGGTCACTGCGATTCGGTCTGTCATACATATTAAGCACTTCCATACCCACGCAGGACTTATATCTTCTGAACAAATCGGCAAAGAAAGCTATATTCTCAGGAACTTTGGCACAGGATGCATCTTTATAAGCACCGAGCCAGTCGGTGGGATGATTTATATGAGAAATACCGCCGCTTTTTTCTATTGTTGCGATAGGGCCCTCAAAATCATTTTCCTTACCGTAAATACCTTCAAGAACATCGTTTGTGAAATAGCCGTTCACGTGATTTTTCATAAGAGTGAACATATTTGCTTCAATAACATCGGGCACACACATAAGACCGCGTTTTTGTGTTCTTGAATTATTCTGTGTTTTGAATGAGCCGTCAAGAATCGCTGAATATTCGTCATCAGTCAGATAACGTCTTTTTCCGTGCCAGATATACTGAAATCTGAAAAGAGGAATAATTGAAGGTTCAACATTCCACTCCTTGCCGAGAATACCGTGCTCAGCAAAGGCAAGAATATCAAAATCGTTATCATAAAAACCGAATATCATATCCGCCATTGAGTTGTTTGCATCGCTGTAAGTTGAATGGGTATGAAGATTTGTTTTATAATGATAATCTTCACCCGAAATAAGCGGCATTACGTTTTTATAAGGATTTTTGATTTTATACATTATAATAATTCTCCTTTATTTGCCGAGTTTTATCTCTGCGTTGTTATCGGAATAGCCCTTGTTGTTGCCTATGGTGTTGAGAAGCATATCGGTTATATTAACTTCAACACCGTTTTTGCTCAGCTTCGGTTCAAACTTTCTGATAATAAATCCGAATCTTCTGAACAGTCTTGTAAAAACATCATAAACAGCGGTGCCTTCAACGTGTTTGCCGTCGCCCGCAAAAATGCCAAGACCGATATCGCCTGCAAAATCCATAAACTTTTTCTTTTTAAGAGATTTATCAACTTTGATAAAAAGAATTCTGCCGAGTGCACCGACCGTAATCTTATTAATAACTTTTTTGATGATTTTTTTGAAACCCTTGTCGCCGAAAATACCGTTAATTCTGCTGATGATTGACTTTTTGAACTGATTATCAAAAATCTCTTTTGATGAAAGTCCGTTTGTTTCGCCGCCCGCATAGGGAATATCAATTGATTCAACGGTCATAACGGAATCCTTGATTGAAATTTTTCTGTATTTTGC
>JAXJVE010000224.1:0-2105 GCA_036308705.1 Acutalibacteraceae bacterium | reverse complement strand
TAACAAGGCTTATGCTTGCAGATAAGGATATTGCCGACGGCGAGATGTATTCTTATGAAAACATAAAAGCTCAGCTTAAAAATGCAAAGAAACTTCCCAAGAATACAAAAACAGATAAAGAAATACGTTCTGATTTAATAAAAAATCTCAAGGTCAAGAAAGAAGCGGCAAAACTTATCAGAAAATACGGTGCGGAAAACATCATTCTCCCCGATGTTTCGGTTAAAGAAGAAATTCAGAACTGTGAATCCAAAGGCTTTGCAGACAGTATGAAGCTTCGGCGTGAACTTCAGGCGTATGCAAAAGCTGTTTCAGTTTATGAAAGAGCAACAAAGCCCTATACCGATGCAAAGAAAACTCTTGAGCAGGCAGATAATTATAAATATTACAAAGAGCTCAAAGAAAAATATTATTCCATCAAAGCGAATTGAACGGAGGAAAAGCAATGTCCGATTTATACAGTTCAATCTGCATTTCGTCTGTAAAGGCGTCAATGCTTGAGTGTGCGGGAGTTGAAATTCCCGAAAATATTGATAACCCCAATCCCGTAATCACCGCCCTTGCCGATAAAAAACTCGGCTCTCAGAAGGTTGACAGAGTTGTTATCTATAACCCCGATGCCGTTGCACTCTGGGTTTATCAGAAGTATACCTCAATGTTCACAAAAGCGGCTCTTTGCTCGGATATTGCATTGCCTATGCTCTCCGTTATGCCGAGCGTAACACCCGTTTGCTTTGCATCAATGTATTCGGGGGTTATGCCCGATGTTCACGGCATAAAGAAATACGAAAAACCTGTTCTGAGCGTAAATACGGTGTTTGACAGCTTCATAAAAGCAGGCAAAAAAGCGGCGATTGTTTCAACCGCAAAGGACAGCATTTCAATGATATTCCTTGAAAGGAATATGGAATATTTTATCTATGATACTCCCGAAGAGGTCAACGCAAAGGCTCTTGAGCTTATTGACGAGGATAAATTCGACCTCATCGTTATCTATAACGGCAACTATGACGGCACGATGCATAAATACGGCCCCGAAGATGAGCTTTCACTCAAAGCACTCGAAATGAACGTTGATTTTTATGCTGAACTCGTTGAAAAAATCAACTGCAAGTGGAAGAATCACAATGTATTCTACGGCTTCTGCCCCGACCACGGCTGCCACGAAATCGACGGCGGCTGCGGCTCACACGGGCTTGATATGGAAGAGGATATGAACGTTATCCATTTCTACGGCATCAAAACAGCCGAATAAAACCAACGCTTTTACGGTAACGGAGAAAATATGAAGGTTATTGTTGCTTGCCTTAATTCAAAATATGTTCACGCATCGCTCTCTCCGTGGTGTTTGTTTTCGGGGGTTCGTGAGTTTTCAAAAACCGCAGTTGATATTTCGGTTAAAGAAAGCACAATCAACGGTGATGCCGAGAGTTTTGCGAATGAAATCATAAAAGAAAATCCCGACGTTGCGGCTTTTTCGTGTTATATCTGGAACGTTACAAAAACGCTTGAAATATGCCGTATCATAAAGAATTCCTGCGATTGCAAAATTGTTCTCGGCGGTCCTGAAGCGGCATACCGCGCGAAAGACGTTCTTGAAAAATATGAGTTTGCGGATTTTGTGCTTTCGGGTGAGGGCGAATGGGTATTCCCTGATTTTCTTGATAATTTAAACGGTAATCTGAGCCTTGTATCGGGCCTTACTTACAGAGAAAACGGAAAAATTATTACAAATCCCGAAAAAGAATATACTGATGACCCGCCGTCGCCTTTCTGCGAGGAGTTTTTTGAAAACTTAAACGGCAGAATTTCTTATATTGAAACAGCCAGAGGATGCCCTTACCGCTGTGCTTTCTGCCTTTCGGGAAGGTGTTCACCGCTTCGCTTTTTTGATTTGAAGAGAGTGAAAAACGATATAATAAGGCTGTCCGTAAGCGGTACCCGTACCGTGAAATTCGTTGACCGTACCTTTAATGCAAATGCCGAAAGAGCAAATGAAATTCTGCTTTTCATCAAAGAAAATTACGGCAAAGCAATTCCGCAAGGCGTGTGTTTTCATTTTGAAATTGCAGGCGATATCCTGAAAGAAAGTACCCTCGAAATCC
>JAXJVE010000223.1:0-5860 GCA_036308705.1 Acutalibacteraceae bacterium | reverse complement strand
TTGCAAGTCTTTCCTGAAGCTTTTCTCTGTCGAAATCTGATGTTGTATTTTCTATCTGAAGCTTGATCTGAGCAATTCTTGATGCGATATCGTTCTTATCGCCTACGCCGTCAACGATGATTGTGTTTTCTTTTGAAACCTTGACCTGACGTGCTCTGCCGAGCTGTGAAAGCTGAGTATCCTTAAGTTCAAGACCGAGGTCTGAAGCGATAACTTCGCCGCCTGTAAGGATAGCAATATCCTGAAGCATTTCTTTTCTTCTGTCGCCGAAGCCGGGAGCCTTTACGCATACGCAGGTGAATACACCGCGAAGCTTGTTGACAAGAATTGTTGAAAGAGCTTCGCCTTCAACATCTTCTGCAACGATGATGAGCTTGCCGCCTGCGTGCATAATCTGCTCAAGAAGAGGAAGAAGATCCTGAATGCTTGAAATTTTCTTGTCTGTGATAAGAATGAGAGCATCATCAATAACAGCTTCCATCTTATCTGTATCTGTTACCATATAGGGTGAGATATAGCCTCTGTCAAACTGCATACCTTCAACAACTTCTGATTCGGTAACTGCAATTTTTGATTCTTCAACGGTGATAACGCCGTCTGAAGTAACCTTTTCCATTGCGTCTGCAATAAACTTGCCTACTTCTTCGTCAGCAGCTGAAATTGTTGCGATTCTTGCAATATCTTCTGAGCTTGAAACGGGCTTTGAATTCTTCTTGACTGCCTCAACTGCAGCTTCAACAGCCTTTGCCATACCCTTCTTTACTACCATGGGGTTTGCACCTGCTGTAACATTCTTCATACCTTCTCTGATAAGAGCCTGAGCAAGAAGAGTTGCGGTTGTTGTACCGTCACCTGCAACGTCGTTTGTTTTTGTTGAAACTTCTTTAACGAGCTGTGCACCCATATTTTCAAACGGGTCTTCAAGCTCGATTTCCTTTGCAATTGTAACACCGTCATTTGTGATGAGGGGTGCACCGTATTTCTTATCAAGAACTACGTTTCTGCCCTTGGGACCGAGTGTGATTTTAACTGTATTTGCAAGCTTGTCAACGCCTGCCTGAAGAGCCTTGCGGGCTTCTTCGCCGTAAATAATCTGCTTTGCCATTATTGAATCCTCCTATAAAATACTGAAAAAATTATTCTACGATTGCAAGAATATCGCTCTGCTTGACGATTGTATATTCCTCTTTATCAAGCTTAACTTTTGTGCCCGAATACTGGCTTGTGATAACCTTATCGCCAACGTTGATATACATTACAACTTCGTTGCCGTCAACCATTCCGCCGGGGCCGACTGCAACAACTTCTGCAATCTGGGGTTTCTCCTGTGCAGATGCTGCAAGAATGATTCCGCTGCTTGTTGTTTCTTCAACCTCAACAGCCTTTACCACTACTCTGTCTGCAAGCGGTTTAATAGTCATATTTATTACCTCCAAAAATATTATTTATCAATTTTAGCACTCGGACTTGTTGAGTGCTAATTTGTATTGTAGACCCTTTTTACGGAAAAATCAAGAGCATTTTCCAAAATTTACAATAAAGACATAAATTAATTTCAAAATTCTGCAAAATCACTTCTTTTGTTGACATAAAAGTTTAATATGATATAATATATTAGTAAAAATATTGTATTATGTTAAAGGGTGTCTTTATGAATATATTGGTTACTCTGGATTCAAATTACATATATCCTTTATGCGTGATGTTTAATTCTCTGGCAAAAACCAATTCTCAGAATCAGTTTGATGTTTATGTTGCATATTCATCGCTGACTGAGGATGATTTTTTGAAAATGGAGAAAGCTCTTAAGGGTACAGACGCAAAAATTCACAAAATACGTGTTGATAACAATATATTCTCCGGTGCACCTGTACTTGACAGGCTCAGCAAGGAAACATATTACCGCCTTCTTATCGGCGATATTCTTCCTCAGGATGTTCATAAAATTCTTTACCTTGACCCTGATATTGTTATCAATAAAGACCTTACAGAGCTTTATAATACCAACCTTGACGGAAAAGTTGTTGCCGCTGCAAGGCATCTGCCGTTTTTTGTTGAAAAATTCAATCTTGTGCGTCTGAAAATGAAGCTCAGAAGCCACTATATCAACGCAGGCGTTCTGCTCATCAATCTTGATGAGTGGCGTAATGCGGTTACTCTTGATGAAATTCTTGAATATATTTCAACAAGCATAAAAAGACTCTGGCTTGCAGACCAGGATGTTATAAATAAATTTTTTGAGTTTTCAACTGTTTATATTGATGAAAGACTCTATAATCTTGACGAAAAGGTTTTTCGCAGATATTCGTCAAACAGAGTACGCAAGTCAAAAAGAATCAACCTTGACTGGGTAAGAAAGAATACAACCGTTCTTCACTTCAACGGCAAACACAAGCCCTGGCGTGAATGTGCGGAATACATTGGAAAGCTCGGTGAGTTTTTTGATCAAAACAAAGATATTTAAAGATAAGGCAAGGGTCATACAGCTTGTCGGTGCAAGCCTTGTGGGGCTGCTTATCCTTGGCGTTTTTCTTTATTGCTATTTTACATACGGCAAAGAACTGACGGAAATTGTCAGCGACCCCGAAAGATTCAAAGCACTTGTTGAAAGTTTCAATAACTGGGACAGAGTCGCATTTGTTGCTATCCGTGCATTCCAGACAGTTATCAAAATTATCCCCGCAGAGCCGCTTGAAATCGGTGCGGGCTGCCTTTACGGTACATGGGGCGGTCTGCTCTACTGTATGCTCGGAACTTTTCTCGGCTCGCTTGTTATCATTGCTCTTTCAAAATTATTAGGCAAAAGATTCGTTAATGTTTTCTTTCCTGTTGAAAAAATCAACTCAATCAAATTCCTTCAGGATGAAAAGAAAGTTTATTTTTCGCTTTTCTTTATATATCTTATTCCCGGAACCCCGAAGGATATTCTTACTTATGCGGCAAGCATAACCAATATCAATATGGTCAAGTTTATGATCATAACAAGCATTGCAAGAATCCCCTCCATAATAACCTCCACCATAGTCGGTGCGGAAATTATGGAAAAGAATTATTGGCTTGCGGCAGGAATTTTTATCGGCACGGGAGCTCTGAGCATTATTTGTTCGCTTATCTACAACAAAGTTTCCAAGGCACACGATAAAAAAATTGCCGAAAAAGAAGAAACTACAGAGGATAAAAAAGATGAAAAAATCACTGCAGAAAAAAGCTGATTCAATACGCTCGTTTTTCTCCCGTGAAAAACAGGATCTGAGCAACACCCTGCTTGCAAAGGGTGAAACAAGGCTTCCGACCTTTACCGCTCTTTCATTTATGCTTGTTGTACTTATTCCCGATTATTTTTCAACCGTTCTGACATTTGTCGGCTTTGTTTCGGTTCTCAGAAAGAAATTTGCACCGCAGAATCAGCCCCGATTCGGTGCTCTGGGTATAAGTATTCTTGTTTATATGGCGTGGATGATTGTAGGCTTTTTCTATTCATCATCGCTTGTATCGTCTTTCTTTACGCTCGGACTCTGGGCACTTGTTTTTACCAAATACTACTTTATAAATAAAGCCGCAACAAATAAGAAAATTATTGATTCCGCTATGTATTGCGGCGGTATCGGTGCGGGCATTGCGGGTGCAATCGGTATAGGACAAATGGTTCTTTATCACGCTGACCGTTTTCTTGAAAATCGCTTCGGCATCGGTCATATTATGCTCGGTGAAGGCAGTCTTGAAATCGGATTGAGCACTGTTTTCAATCCCTTCTGGCGATTTATAAACATCATTATGGAACTTATAGTTTATATTTTGCCCGATTTTCTCAAAGACCTTATGCCTTCAACTACTTTTCACGATTTTGAAACAAGAGCTTGCGGTACACTCACAAATCCCCTTTTCTTTGCAACAATCGAAATTATGCTCATTCCGTTTGCGGCATACCTTTTCCTTTGTTCACCCAAGCTCAAAACCCGCCTGATAGGGTTATTATGTTTTCTGCTCGCAGCAGGCGGTATAGCCTGTTCATATTCACGAGGTCCTTATGTATATGCAGTTCTCGTGTGTATTCTTCTGCTTCTTCACGGCGGCAAGAAAACTCTTAAACTCATCGGCGTCGGCGTACCTCTTCTTGGCGGTGCGATGGTATTTGTTGCTGACCGTTTCGCAACTTTGTTTAACGGAAAAAGCGACGGTACTTCTGTTTTTGAAAAAATATCCGCAGTTTTCAGCCACATTGCATACGTATTCGGTGGCAACGACCCTTCGGTTGCAGGTGCCTCATTCTTCGGAAAAATCATAAACATATTCGACTATGTTATGTCGCTGTTTAACGGAAATGATATTTCCGTAAGCACACGAACGGATCTCTGGAGAAGTATTCTTGATATGATTGAAAAGAAGCCGATTTTCGGCTACGGCACAGGCGTTGATCATACAAGACAGATGCTTCACAACGTTTACAACATCAAACAGCCTCACGCTCACAATATTTTTCTTGAATCATGGGTTGAACACGGCGTTATCGGTGTTATTCTTTTCACCGCAATTCTTGTTGTGTTTGCAATATATATGATTCGTCTTTTTGCCAAAGGCGGAAAAGCCAGAGCGTATGCCGTAACACTTTTTGCATCGGTATCGGGCTTTGTTTTCTGCGGTATGACCGATGACCTTTTCTACGGCATCAAGCCGCTTCAGTATCTTATGATGATTTTCGGACTTTCTCAGGCGGTATACCTGCTTTATTTTAACAATAAAGCCAAGTCCGACGGAGGAAAATGATGAATATTCTGTCTATAGGTAATAGCTTTTCAAACAACGCTCACCGTTTTCTGCCCAAAATGGTTGAGGCAGACGGCGGAGAAATGATGCTCTGCAATCTCTATATCGGCGGTTGCTCCCTTGAAACACACTGGAACAACTGGCGGGAAGAAAAAACAGATTATGAATACGAAATTTACCTTCCGTTTGAAACGGAATTGACCCGTGCAAACGAAGTTGCTCTGCACGAAGCCGTTGAGGATGAAGAATGGGATGTAATAACTCTTCAGCAATGCAGTCCTCTCAGCGGATTGCGTGAAAGCTACACACCGTATCTTTCAGAGCTTGCGGAATACTGCAGAATGGTTCAGCCCAAAGCAAAAATAATGCTTCATCAGACCTGGGCATACGATAAAAACTGCCCGCTTACGGCTTTTGCAAACTACGGCAGAAGTCAGCAGGAAATGTACCGTATGCTGACAGAGGCGTATGTTGATGCGGCACTTGAAGCGGATATTGATATTATAATTCCAAGCGGAAGAGCATGGCAGACTGCAAGAAACACAATCGGCGATAAACTTACCGAGGTTGACGGATATCACGGCAACGATCTGGGTTGCTACCTTGCGGGGGCATGTTTTTACGAAACTGTATTCGGTAAAAGCATTTATGATAATTCTTTTGTATTACCCGATGTTGACCCCGGAATTATGGAAACTCTCAGAATATGTGCTCATACGGCAGTTGAAAAGGGAATAATAAAAAAACAATATTGATAAAATAACCTGATTAAGAAAAAATCTTAATCAGGTTTCTTTTTTGTGCAAAAAAAGAGGGCAACCTTGCGGTTACCCTCAAAAAATGATTTTTTAATTATTCAGCGATATCGATAACAACGCCTGAACCAACTGTTCTACCACCTTCACGGATAGCAAAACGAAGACCCTTTTCGATAGCGATGGGAGTGATGAGTTCAACGTCCATATCAACGTTATCGCCGGGCATACACATTTCTGTGCCTGCGGGAAGGCTGATTACGCCTGTAACGTCAGTTGTTCTGAAATAGAACTGAGGACGATAGTTGTTGAAGAAGGGAGTATGACGGCCGCCTTCTTCC
>JAXJVE010000222.1:0-8638 GCA_036308705.1 Acutalibacteraceae bacterium | reverse complement strand
TTTTCTTAAACTTTTCTTCAAAAACCGCAGCAATTTTATCTGCATCTGCACTTCCCGAAACCGTAATCTGAAAAACAGCAGTTGAAAGCATATTCTTCCAAGCTGAATAAACGTCTGCCATTTTTACGCTTTTGATTTCTTCAACCGTGCCGTATTTATCCCTGCCGAATGCTTCGTTTGAACACATATAACTTATGCACTTATTGAAAGCATAGGTACGTTTATCATTGAGCTCTTCTTCAACTCGCTGAATAAGAAGTCTTTTTTCCATTGCAAGATTATCCGCACCGAAACTGCCGTTTTTGCAATTGGGGTTGAAAATCATATCCGCAAGAAGCTCTGCACACTGCTCTGCAATGCTTTCATCGGTGAGTGCAAAACGGTCATCAATACAGGTCATCGAAAGGGTAAGAACCTGAGAATCACCGACTTTATTAACTCCCGCCGAAATTGACGCACCGTAAAGTTCATCAAGTTTTCCGTTAAGCAGGCTGAAATCGGGATACTGCTTGCACGAACGCTTCAAAAGATATATAAGCAACGCATTTGCCGCCGCATTTTCATTAAGAGGAAGAGCTGCAGCCACCAAAATCCTGCCCGTTTTGAATCTGCCTGTCTGCTCTGAAACAAGACGGACTCCGTCTGCTAACATTCTGACCTGAGGCATTATGTCACATCCTTAATTTGTTTTATTTATTATATGTCGTTTTCCGTGATTTTTTCGTAAGTTTCTCTTTTCACAACAACTCTTGTTTCTCCGTCTTTAACCATTACAACGGGAGGACGGGGAATACGGTTATAATTGGATGACATTGAATAGTTATATGCACCTGTTGAAAGCACCGCAAGAATATCACCCGCTTCAACCTTCTGAAGCTTTGTGTTCTCCTGAATAAGGTCGCCGCTTTCACAGCACTTACCCGCAACGGTTACGATTTCGCTTCTCTCTTCCGTTGCTTTGTTTGCACAGACTATCTCGTAATCAGCCTTATAAAGAGCATATCTGGGGTTATCCGTCATACCGCCGTCAACCGAAACAAAGGTACGGATATCGGGAATTTCCTTGACTGCTCCCACGGTATAAAGAGTAATGCCTGCCGCACCGACAACCGATCTGCCTGGTTCAATAAGAACAAAAGGCATTTTAAGACCGAGCTTTTCGCAATTTGCCTTAACCACACCCGAAACGTTTTTCATATAGTCGGCATAGGGCTTGGGCTGTTCGCTTTCAAGATATTTTATTCCGAAACCGCCGCCGAGATTGAGTTCATCAAACTCATAGCCTGTTTCATCTTTGATTTGCTTATAGAGATTGAGCATAACCTCAGCCGCAAGTTCAAACGGATCAATATCAAAAATCTGAGAACCGATATGGCAATGCAGACCTCTGAGTTTGATATTCGGCATTGTTATTGCTTTTTTTACCGCATCCATAGCCTCGCCTGTTTCAAGAGCAAAACCGAACTTTGAATCTATCTGACCCGTTTTGATGAAATCGTGTGTATGAGCGTCAATACCGGGCTTTATTCTGAACATTATACCTGCGGTTTTGCTAAGCTCCGCCGCAATTTTGCTGAGAGTTTCAAGCTCTGTGATATTATCAACAACTATTCTGCCAACACCGTTTGTAACTGCGGCATAAAGCTCATCATAGGTTTTATTGTTGCCGTGAAAAACTATTTTTTCTGCAGGGAAGCCAACCGAAAGTGCGGTGTAAAGTTCGCCACCCGATACAACGTCAATTCCCGTGCCTTCCTGCATACAGATACGGCACATTTCCTTGCAGCAGAAAGCCTTGCTCGCATAAACCGCAAGACCGTTGCCACCGTAATACTCATCCATTGAATTCTTGAAAGCTCTGAGATTTTTTCTTATCTCATTCTCATCAAAAACATAAACGGGAGTACCGTATTCTTTTGTTATCTGCACGGTATCGGCACCGCCGATTGCAAGGTTGCCGTTACCGTTTATTGTTATACAATCCGAAACATACATAAATAAAAACTCCTAAATCATAAAGCGGAAACTATTGCCGCCTTCATATCTTCAACACCCGTTCCCTTAACTGCAGAGAACTCAATTTTTTTGATATCCGCATAATCCTTAAGCTCTTCTTCAAGCTCTGCCCTGCGTTTTTCGGTTTCTGTTTTATTGAGCTTATCGCATTTTGTGAGTGCAATCATAAAGGGGATTTCGCACTCTCTGAGAAAGTTAAGCATCATCATATCATCTGCCGACGGTGCGTGACGCATATCAATCAGCTGAATAACAAGGGCAATATTTCTGTCCGAATGAAAGTAGCCTTCCATAAGATCTGCCCATCTCTTCTTTTCGCTCTGTTCACGCTTTGCATAGCCGTAACCCGGAAGGTCAACAAAATATACTCCGTCTCCCTTAAAGAAATTAACCGTTATTGTTTTGCCGGGCATTGAGCTTACTCTCGCAAGGTTTTTGCGGTTGAAAACCTTGTTTATAAGAGAAGATTTGCCCACATTTGAGCGACCCGAAAAAACGATTTCCGCATTGTTTGAAGGCGGAAGCTGTTTTGAAGTACCATAAGCCGCAGTAAATTCTATTTTATCAAATCTCATATCTGACCTCACTGTGTTATTGATGCTCTTGTATTTTTGCTCATTTCAATATGATTTGCCTGTTTTTTTGAAACTGACTTTTCTTTTTCAAGAGCGATTTCCCATACTTTTTCTATCGACTTGACAGGTTCAAAAGTGATTGCTTCCTTAACCTTGGGGTCAACCTCGTCAAGGTCTGCAATGTTATCATAAGGTATAATCACGGTTTTGATACCCGCTCTGTAAGCCGCCATTGATTTTTCTTTGAGGCCGCCGATGGGGAGCACTCTGCCTCTGAGCGTGATTTCGCCTGTCATTGCAACATCCTTGCGTACCTTTCTGCCCGTAAGAGCCGAAACAAGCGATGTTGCGATTGTAACGCCCGCCGAAGGGCCGTCCTTGGGAGTTGCACCCTCGGGCACATGAATATGAATATCACATTCCTTATAGAAATCCGAGTTAACGGGAAGTTCATCCGATTTTGAACGGATATAACTCACAGCCGCCTTTGCACTCTCCTGCATAACATCGCCGAGTGAACCTGTAAGTTCAAGCTTGCCCGTACCTTTGAGAACGGCAGTTTCAATCTCGAGCATATCGCCGCCCACAGAAGTCCACGCAAGACCGTTTACAACACCAACCTCGTTTTCACGGATGATTCCTTCTTCTCTGAATTTTCTTGAGCCGAACAATTCTTCAAGATTTTCGGGCTTGACGGATATTTTATCTGTTTTGCCTTCAACAAGCTCCATAACGGATTTACGGCACACAGCCGCAATCTTCTGCTCAAGAGCTCTTACGCCCGCTTCTCTTGTATAGCCTTCAATGATAAGTCTTATTGCTTTATCGGTAATTCTGAAATTCTTTGCATTAAGTCCGTGACGTTTCATCTGTTTGGGAACAAGATGTTTTTTGGCAATATTGAATTTTTCTTCACTTGTATAGCTGCCGAGCTCAATAATCTCCATTCTGTCACGCAGAGGGTCGGGAATATTCGCCTCAACATTGGCGGTTGTGATAAACATAACCTTGCTCAGGTCAAACGGAAGTTCAATATAGTGATCTCTGAACTCGCTGTTCTGTTCAGGGTCAAGCACCTCGAGAAGTGCGGAAGTGGGATCGCCTTTATAATCAGACGAAAGCTTGTCAACTTCATCAAGAAGAATAAGCGGATTGGTTGTTCCCGCACGCTTCATTGCATCAATGATTCTGCCCGGCATTGAGCCGATATATGTTTTTCTGTGACCTCTGATTTCGGCTTCATCCTTAACGCCGCCAAGAGAAATTCTCACATATTCTCTGCCTGTTGCTTCTGCCACCGAGCGTGCAATTGATGTTTTACCTACTCCCGGAGGGCCTGCAAGGCAGATAATCTGACCTTTGATATCGGGTGCCATAACACGCACCGCAAGGTATTCGAGAATTCTCTGTTTTATTTTTTCAAGACCGTAATGGTCTTTTTCAAGTATTTTTCTCGATTTTGAAATATCCGTATTTTCTTCGGACATATTATTCCACGGCAAAGAAATACAGGTTTCAATATAATTTCTGCTTACTGCCGCTTCAGGTGAACTCGGAGAATATTTTTCGAGTCTGTCACATTCTTTGAAAAGCTTTTCTTTAACCTCATCGGAAGCCTTCAAATTAAAAACTGTTTCTCTGAAATAATCAAGTTCTTCTTCGTGAGATACTCCACCGCCAAGCTCAGTTGAAATAACCTTCATCTGCTCACGAAGATAATATTCACGCTGATTTTTGTCAATCTGTTCCTGAACCTTATCGCCGATTTCTGCCTCAATGGAAAGCAGATTGCCTTCATTTGCAAGCAGTATACACATTTCTTCAAGTCTTTTTAACGGATTGATGGTTGAAAGGATATGCTGCCTGTCCTCATATTCAAGCATAATGTTGCCCGCAATATAGTCTGCAAGGTCGCCCGGCTCAGATTTCTGCATAATGCCCGTTACAATATCTGCGGGCAACTGCGGTGCACAATCAGAATAATCGGCAAAAACATCTTTTGCGTGTCGCACAAGAGCCTTTGCATAATCAGTTTTTTCTGCACGCACCGAAGGCTCATCAATCGGGAAAATAAGGGTTTTAAGATAGTTTCCGCTGCCCACGGCAAGACCTTCGGTAAGCCTTGCTCTGTAAAGACCTTCAACCGCAACACGCACGTTTCCGCTTTTGCCGGGGAGTTTGAGCACCTGTTTTACGCTCGCAACAACACCGATTTCATAAAGTTCATCGTAAGCCGGGTCATCAACGGAAATATCCTTCTGGGTAACAAGAAAAATTTCCTGGTCGGTATCCATAGCCTTTCTGAGTGCATTGATCGACTTTTCTCTTCCCACGTCAAAATGAATAAACATATTCGGAAAAACAACAAGCCCTCTGAGTGCTACTGTGGGCATCATTCTCAAATTCTCTTCTTTAATCATATATGTAACTCCTTTTTTACCGCATAAATGCGGTCAAAACGATGTAAAATGTCTTCAAAAAACACTTTCTTAACATAGTATTATATAATAATATATTAAAAGAGTCAACCGTAATAATAAAACAAATAATTTCTCATTTGCAAAACATATGTGAACAAAACAGCAAAAGAGCAGCCGCAGATTTCTGCGACTGCCCGAAACTGACGTTTCACTTATTTCATACCGTTTTCGTATGCTTCGATCATCTTCTTGCTCGTTTGACCCGCAGAATTTTCAGAGCCTGAAACCGTTGATATTCCTTGATTTTTTGTGTGGCTGTCAGATACGGACTTCATTTGTCCCACGTGACGTCTGAACTTTTCGAGGTATTTTTCCGTTGATTCTCCTGAGAAAATCTTGATACTTAACTTCATCGTATTCTCATCAACGGGAGTCACATAAATCTTATCTATATAGGTATCAACGAATTCTTTTGAAATTATTCCGCATCTCGCATCAGACTGAGCTGCGGCAATCGCACTGCGAACGGCATTGATGTGTTTTTTGAATTCTTCGCTTGATTCAAGTGTTTCTGAAAGCTCTCTAATCAGTTCTTCCGTTTCTTTGATTTCATTGTTGCATTGCTCTGTCATCTCAAAGAAATCTCTGTCGGTAATCTGACCTGCAACATTGAATTCAAGCAGCTTTGCTTTTTTCTGCAAAGCAAAATCTATCTTCTTTTCAAGTTCCTTTATCTTTTTGGGCAGTTTTCCGTTATCGGTCATTTCCGCATAATCACGCAAATATTCTTCAACAAGTGCATCGGCGTTTGCTTTTGTATCACGGAAAACTTCAAAAAGAACCGGTTTGATTTCTTCTTCATAAATTGCGAACGATGCGCAGGAATCGGAACCGCCTTTGATTTTGCCCGAGCATATCCATTTACTGTTTTTCTTTCCGCTTCTGTCTTTGGATTCACGGCGGTAATATGCTGTTCCGCAGTCCATACAGAAAAGTTTACCCGTCAGCAGATTTGCATGGTTACAAATACCCTGACGTGCTTTTACATCTTCGCTTCTTCTTCGAAGAATCACATTTGCCTTATCCCATAATTCTTCCGAAACGATGGCAGGCACAATTTCACCTGTTTCATCTTTGAACATAACCCATTCTTCAGGTGGCAGGAACTTCTGTTTCTTTGTGAACATATCAACAACACGGACTTTGTTGCCGACATAGTATCCCTTGTACTTGGGATTTGAAATCATATTTGACATTGTCGAGTGAGCAATTTTATTGCCCTTGTTATTACGGTATCCCTTGTCCCAGAAAATTGTTTCAATCTGCTTCATGCTGTATTGATCGGTTGCATAAAGTTCAAACAATTCTCTTACCATTTCTGCCTGTTCTTCGTCAATAACAAGCCTTTTATCAAGTTTTTTGTAGCCGAATATATTACTGTTGCCAAGAACAACGTTTGACTTGATTGCCTGCTGATGACCGAACTTAACTCGGCTCGAAAGCTTGCGGAGTTCTTCCTGCGCAATTGAGGACATAATCGAAAGTCTGAGTTCGCTGTCTTCTTCAAGGGTATTTATGTTGTCATTCTGAAAGAATACGCCGACACCGTATCCGAGGAGCTGACGGGTAAACTGAATTGAATCGAGAGTATTTCTTGCAAAACGTGAGATTTCTTTGGTGATAACCAAATCGAACTTTCCGTCTGCCGCATCATCAATCATTCTGTTGAAATTTTCTCTTTTCTTTACCGAAATACCCGACAGACCCTCATCTACGTAACCCGGCACAAAAGTCCAGGGAAGATGCTTACGGATAAAATTCTCGTAAAAGCTTACCTGATTGCCGAGCGAATTCAACTGCTCATCGCTGTCCGTCGAAACACGGGCATAATATGTTACCCTGAGCGGAATCTCATATATGCTTTTCATTCTCATTTGCATTCTAACGCTATGTATATCCATTTATCTACAATCCCTCCATATTGAATATGATTTCGTTAAATCATTATCTATATATTAGCAGAAACGCAAAAGAAAATCAAGAGCGAAATTTATCTTGATTGGTTTGACGGCTTACGGGAATGAATCTTGTTTGCCATACGGTTTCTTTCAGATTCGCTTATCAGACCTTTTCCGTAAAGAGTATCGTTGAAATAAATGAGCCAAAGCTTTTCAATAACACTTTGTTTTTCCGCTTCACTCATTTTTCTGCCTGAATTCTGTTCGTTATTTATTTCCATAAGCCATCTCCTTCCTTTTTAATGTTGTTTGCCAAAATCTTCTGTTTATTCTTACGAATTTTTCGACCTCCTTATTATCAGTTAATTATTGTTATAGAAAGCAAACTCTGCCGAAACCGAGCTTGCCATTGTGGATGGTGCGTTATACAAAGCAGATATGAGATATGATTTGATATTTTTGATTTTTGTTGTGGAACTTTCAATGCAGCCGATGACGTATTCGATATGCTCTGACGAAAGTTTTTTGAACCGTGAAATAACGACCTCTCTCGGGAAATCACTTCCGCCGATTCTGACGGTGGGAGTTGTTCCCGACATAACATCTGCCATTATGAGAATAATCTCTCTGACCATTTCGGCATCGCCGTTGATACAGTCATATTCAATCTGTTCTTCAATACTTTCTATCAGCTCATCATAACTGATAGATGGATTGATGTAGATGATATTATTATTATTCTCTTTATTATAGATAGAGTTCGATTCTGATACTTCACGAAGTTCGGTTTTAACACTTCCGGAAGTTTGATTTTGATACTTGTCAGGTTCGATTTTGAGCATTGACAAAGCCGACGGTGCAATTATTATTTTCGAAGGCTTTCCGCAGCCGTCACGGTACTTTTCTATCAGACCCGAATTCTGCAATTCTTTGAGAAGTCTTACTGCCTTTGCACGGGCACAGCCGAGCTTTTCGCATATTTCGTTTATTGTGTAGACTACAAAAATATTGCCGTAGGAATCGGTGAATCTGTCTGCATTTATTTCCGACAGTCCCGTTCGGTCAAGTATCATGGCAAAAAGCAATTTTGCATCAACTGACAAATCAGAAAACAAAGATGAATCAATCAGCGCTCTGGGAAACTTCAGAAATGAAAACTGTTCCCTATCGCCCAATGAATCACCCGTCTTTCTTTCCGAGACCGACTTTTTCAGCGTGAGCTTTTGCCTTTTCCGTCTGTTCTTTTGTCCTTGGCGGAATAAGTTTTATTGCAATGCTTGATTTCGGTACTTCATAAAGCTCTCCGCCGTACTGGTCTGTGCGTATGTGACGGAGCACACCGTGATTCTTTCTGTCAAACTCTGCAAAACGCCTTTTAAGCGGTTTGGAATTGATGTAAACAGACCAGAAATCTTCATCGGCATTTGAGAGAAGTATATTCTCTTTTTCATACTTGGTTAAATGATACATTTTACCTCCTTATTCGTTTAATATGTCCGTTATCGGCAAGTTAATATACTTACACCTACGTTCCGGCAGACGGATAAAAACTGTTGTCTAAGACTTGATTTCTCACCCGCATTTTGACGTTCACCTCCGTTTTTCGGCTTTCCGAAAAGTAATATATTAAATAAAAAACTACCTACAAGAAAGAAGCGGAAACAAATCC
>JAXJVE010000221.1:0-1302 GCA_036308705.1 Acutalibacteraceae bacterium | reverse complement strand
CTGCCGTTCTTCAGTTACGGCGGAACATCACTCATTATGCTTCTTATGGAAATGGGTATAATTCTTGCCATATCACGAAACAGCGAAAGGAAAAAGAAAGATGTTCGATAATAAACGAATTCTTATTGCCGCAGGCGGTACGGGCGGTCACATAAACCCCGCACTCGGCACTGCAGGTTATATAAAAGAACAGAATCCCACAGCTGAGATTGCTTTTGTGGGTACAGCCGATAAAATGGAAGCAAAGCTTGTTCCCCAGGCGGGATATGAGCTTAAAACAATCGAAATCAGCGGCTTCTGGAGAAGCTTTTCACCCGATGCAATAAAGCATAATATCGGCACGGTTAAGAAACTCCTCAAATCGTCATCACAGATAAAAAAGATACTCAACGATTTCAAACCTGATCTTGTAATAGGATTCGGCGGATATGTAAGCGGCCCCGTGCTCCGTATGGCGGCTAAAATGGGTATACCTACCGCAATCCACGAGCAGAACGCATATCCGGGCGTAGCAAACAAAGCCGTTGCGGGCAAGGTGGACAGAGTTATGCTCACCGCAAAGCAGGCAGAACAGTATATGAAACCGAAGAACCCTTGCGTTGTAACAGGTCTTCCCATCAGAGGCGATATTCTTAAGTCGGACAGAGATTTTGCAAGAGCAGAGCTTAACCTCGGCAACAAGCCACTCATTCTTTCAATGGGCGGCAGTCTTGGTGCAAAGCCTGTTAACGATGCTATGCTCGGCGTTATCCTCAATAAATATAAAGATAATGACTGCGTATTCCTTCACGCAACGGGTAAGGGCGGAGATTGGTTTACAGAAGAACTCAGAAAACAGGGCGTAGACCTCAATGCAAATCCGCATATCAGGGTTGTTGAATATATTGATGTTCCCAAGTGTCTGCCCGCAGCAGACCTCGTTGTCTGCCGCTCGGGTGCAAGTACACTCAGCGAACTTCAGGCACTCGGCAAGCCTTCAATTCTTATTCCTTCACCCTATGTTACCGAAAATCACCAGTATCACAATGCAATGGCACTTGTGAATAACGGTGCGGCTGAAATTCTTGAAGAAAAAGACCTTACCGCAGACGCTCTTACCGAAAGAGTAAACACACTCCTTGCGGATAAATCAAAGCTTGAAGAAATCGGCACAAATGCAAAGAATATGGCGGTTATTGACGCAACAAAACGCATATACGAAACACTTTGTGAGATAGTAAAATAACAAAAATACGATTCACCAAAACTGCGTATCCCGAATAGTATGGAACAGAATGTTCAATGCTTCGAAGGAGCGTGGGT
>JAXJVE010000220.1:0-1566 GCA_036308705.1 Acutalibacteraceae bacterium | reverse complement strand
GATATACCGCCTGCATTCGCAGGTAAGGGTGGAAAGGCGAGGTAAGAGCTCACCGGCGTGCGGGGAACCGCACGGCCCTGCAAACCCTATCCGAAGCAACGCCGATTGGGGGAGGAACTATGTTCCGTCGTTTGCTCGACGATACTCCGAAGGGCGGCTAAAGCTTTGCGGCAACGTAAAGCGTAGACAGATGATTGCCTTAAATGACAGAACTCGGCTTACAGACCTGCTCAGCACCGCTTAATTTTTTTGAATTGCTGATTTTATGGATGAATTGATTACCGTTACAGGTGTAGTGGAATACATAACATATCAGAATACGGAAAACGGCTACACTGTGCTCGAATTTTCGAGTGACGGTGAAATTTATACTGCAATCGGCAATGTAAGTGATGTATATTGCGGCGAAAAAATAACTTTCACAGGCAGATGGACTGTTCATCCCACCTTCGGCAGACAGTTCAGAATAGAACAGTGCCAAAGAGAAATGCCTCAGACTTCGGCGGATATGCTCTCGTATCTTTCGTCAGGTATCATCAAAGGCGTAAAAGAAAAAACAGCTCAGAAAATTGTTGAAAGATTCGGCGAAGATACATTTTATATTATAGAAGCCGAGCCTGAAAGACTTGCCGAAATAAAAGGTATATCAAGAGAAAAGGCAAACGAAATTGCATCTGAATTCAGACGCCGTGCCGCTGAGCGTGAAGTTCTTATATCACTTGAAAAATATTCATTGACCACTTCCGAGTGTCTGAGAGTTTTTAAAGTGTACGGTCAGAAATCCGTTGATATAGTAAATAAAAATCCATATCTTCTTTGCAATGACGGTGTTGGTATTTCTTTTGATAAAGCCTGTCTTATTGCAAGTCTTTTGCCTGTCCCTCCTGCGGATGAATGTAAAATTGCCGCCGGTATTCTTTATGTTGTAAAACATAATCTTTATAACGGGCACACTTGCCTTCCGAGAGAAAAACTCATCACACCGTGTGTTGATTTGCTTGATATTCCCGCATATATGGTTGAAGAGCAGATGGATGTTCTTATTGAACAAAAACAGCTTGTATCTGAAAATCTCAGTGCAAGAGAATTTATATTTTTGCCCGATATCTATAATGCCGAAAAGAAAGCGGCAAACAGTATTTTGTTTATGAAACAGTTTGCTCCCAAATGTTTTGAAAATATTGAGGAGCAGATTGATAAAACCGAGCTTATAAGCGGTGTTTGCTATAATGAACAGCAGCGTCTTGCGATAAAAATTGCCGTTGAAAAAGGAATTCTCATTCTTACAGGCGGCCCCGGTACAGGTAAAACCACAACGCTAAGAGGTATACTTAAAGTTTTTGAAAATCAGGGAATCGAAGTTGCACTTGCGGCACCTACGGGAAGAGCCGCAAAACGAATGAGCGAGCTTACGGGCAGAGAAGCTCAGACAATACACCGTCTGCTTGAAGTTGAGTGGGACAGAAATGACCGACCTGTTTTTCAACGCAACAAACGAAATCCGCTCAGTGCAGGTGCCGTTATTATTGACGAGCTTTCGATGGTTGATATCGTTTTGTTTTCGAG
>JAXJVE010000219.1:0-4867 GCA_036308705.1 Acutalibacteraceae bacterium | reverse complement strand
TATTCAGGCTGAAGAAAACATCAAAGAGCTATACGCAAAATTCAACGGGATTGATAAAAACCTCGTTGCCGTAACAACAACTCTGAGCAGTCTGCACACGCTTGTGAGCGAAATGAAAACATCGGTTGAAGAACTGCGGAAAAGACCGATTAACCTTTGGGATAAACTGATTTTTGCACTTCTCGGTGCGGCGGTAAGTGCGATTTTTACATATTTTACAGGAGGATAAATGGATAAACAAAAATTGAAGGATGTAGCGGTAAGAGCACTGAAAACCTTTGCTCAGGCTTTTATCTCGTCAATATCAATCGACGCCCTTTTCGGTGTGACAGACCTTGATATGCTTAAGAAAATCGGCATTTCAATGCTTATTGCGGGCACGGCGGCGGGCATTTCAGCGGTATGGAATTCCGCACTCGGAATGCTTGAATCAAAGGGGGTTATCGGTTGAAAACAAACACGGGACTTGTTGAATATGCTCACGCTCAGCTCGGCAGACCCTATTGGTACGGTACCTTCGGCAACAAAGCAACCGCCGACTTGCTTGAGCGAAAAAAAGCACAGTATCCTCAGCATTATCAGTATGCAAGAATGAATACTTATAAAAAGCATCTCGGCTCAAGAGTGCACGATTGCGTGGGGCTTATCAAGGGCTATCTCTGGAGCGACGGTGCCGAAGATACGCCTTGCTACAACGCTCAGCAGGATGTATCCGCAAACGGTATGCTCAAAAAATGCGGTCAGAGGGGCAGAATAAACACCCTGCCCGAAATACCCGGTGTTCTTGTTTTTATGCCCGGTCACGTCGGGATTTACTGCGGCAACGGTAAAGTTATTGAGGCAAGAGGCTTTCACTACGGCGTTGTTGAAACCGATATCGACAGCAGACCGTGGGAAAACTGGGGCAAGTGTCCCTGGATAAAATATCCCGACGGCTCGAGGTATTTCAACGCTTGCAAAAAAGACGAAACCTCAATCGTTGACGCACTTAAATCAATCGGTGAGAACAGCGGATATGCTTACCGGAAGAAGATTGCGTCGGCTAACGGAATAAACGGTTACACGGGCACGGCAAAGGAAAATATCAGGCTTCTTTCACTTCTCAGAAACGGTGAACTTATCCGACCCGATACCTTATAATAACAAAACCCCTGTCCGAAAAAACGGACAGGGGTTGATTTGTTTTTATTCAATTATTCGATTTCAGCACTGATAGCTTTATCGTAGAGAGCCTCAACTTCTTTTGAGGGTTTCTTGTCAAGGAGTGAAACAACAACTGCAAAAACAAGACCTGCAATGAAACCGGGAAGAAGCTCGTAAACGCCTGTCTTGTCTGTAAGGAAAATCATCCAACTGACGTCAACAAGTGCACCCGCAACAACGCCTGCGATAGCACCCTTGTATGTAAATCTCTTCCAGAAGAGTGAGAGGATGATAACGGGACCGAATGCTGAGCCGAAGCCGCCCCATGCATTGTCAACCATAGTCATAATTGCGTTTGCACTGCTGTCCTCATTTTCCATACCTGATTTTGCAATGAAGAATGCGATAACAGCGATGATAAGAACAACGATTCTGCCGATCCAGAGAGTTTCTTTGTCAGAAGCCTTCTTTCTGAATACGGGCTTGTAGATATCGCTTGTGAATGATGATGAAGCAACAAGAAGCTGTGAGTCAGCTGTACTCATAGCAGCTGCAACGATAGCTGAAAGAAGAAGACCTGCAATAAATACCCAGGGACCGTTGAAGATTTCACCAACAAGAGTGATGAATATAAGGTCTGTCTTACCTGTTTCTACAAGTGCTCTGGTGGGATCAAAAGCTCTGCCGAGAATAGCAAATGCAATAGCTGCACCGAGTGAAAGAACAACCCATACAATACCGATTGTTGCTGATTTCTTGAGAACCTTTGCATTCTTTGTTGACATAAATCTTACGATGATGTGGGGCATACCGAAGTAGCCGAGACCCCATGCAAGACCTGATGCGATTTCCTGCCAGCTTGCTGAGAAGGGATTTGCGTTAAACACGGTTGTTTCGCCTTTGTGGTTAACAACTGCTTCGCTGAGCATTGAAAGGTCAACGTTCTTAACAAAAAGAAGAACGATGGGAACTGCGAGAAGAGCAACGAGCATCATAAGACCCTGGAAGAAGTCTGTCCAGCAAACAGCCTTGAAGCCGCCGAGGAAAGTATAGAGAATAATGATAGCTGCAAAAATGAGAAGTGCAACTGAGGGATTTTCAGCAAGTGCGGGGATAACGTTACCGAAAACCTTTGCACCTGCAACGAAGCTTGATGCAACGTAGATTGTGAAGAATACAAGGAAAACAACCGCACAGATTATCTGAAGTACGGGGCTCTTTGTAAGAAAACGGTTTGAGAGATACTGGGGAACGGTGATTGAATCGTTTGCTGCCTGTGAGAACTTACGGAGTCTTCTTGCAACAAAAATCCAGTTGGCAGCAGTACCTATGGCAAGACCTATACCGATCCAAAGCTTGCCCATACCGAAAGCCAGCAGGCTGCCGGGGAAGCCCATAAGAAGCCAACCGCTCATATCCGATGCCTGAGCACTGAGAGCTGTTACCCAGGGACCCATTGAACGTCCGCCGAGGAAATAATCTTTTTCGCCGCCGCCTCTGGACTTGAAAAAGAAGAAAATACCGATGCCGAGAATGACAACGAAATAGAGGATAAATGCCAAAAGTTTAAAATCCATAATAATTTCCTTTCAAAGAATTATTTTAAAGTGTAGATATATTAACAGATTGTTAACTGATACGCAATACAGACTGTATTACAGAATTTAGTTTGTACTATTGTGTGCATAAAATAATAAACGCCTTGATTTGCAAGGCGTTTTAAACTGTACTTTATATTAAATTCAAAATAAATTTTTAAAAAACTTTATCTTGCTTTGAATCCGCTCAGGAACATCGGCAGAAGCGACTGCGAATAGTTGCAGAGCGAATAGTTGCCGTTGCAGATACACCAATCATAAAGAAGTGCACGTTCAAAAAGGGCATAAGCCTTAAGGATTTCGTTGGTTGAAACGTCACTTCTCAGGCTGCCGTTCTGCTGACCGTGAGATATGATTTTACGCAGAAGTTTAAAGTATGTTCTGTTGTTATCAAGCAGGTGCTTTTCGCCTGTTGTAACAAGCTGAGTTGAATACATTCTTGCAAGCAAATCAAGTGAAACCCTGTTTTCAATCATAAAGAAAAGCTCTTTGTTGAGGTCGAGAAGAGTCTGAAACGCATCGCCGTCAAGGTCGATTCCGCCTTCAAGAGCTTCGTATTTATCGTCAAAAAGGTACGAAAGAGTTGAGAGAAGTGCATCCTTACCGCTGAAATGGTGATAAAACGAGCCTTTTGAGGTTTCCGAGCGTTCAACTATATCCTCAATGGTCGTGTTTTCATAGCCGTTTTCATAAAACAGCTCCCATGCGGCATTGACTATTTTCATTTTTGTGTTGCGTGAATCCTTGCGGGGCATAGTATCACTCCGTATCAGAAATTGATTATTCCGTAGTGCTCAAGAACGGTTTTAACACCCATAAGAATAAGTATTATACCGCCTGCAATCTCGGCTTTTTTCTTGAATTTAAGCCCGAAAACATTGCCGATTTTGATACCTGCGGCTGAAAGAACAAAGGTGATTATTCCGATAAATGAAACGGCGATAATAACCTCGGTTGTTGTAAGCTCCATAAAGCCTATACCCGCAAGCAGAGCATCAATACTTGTTGCAACTGCAAGGGTAAACATTTCTTTGAACTTCATTGAACCGCTTGAACATTCGTCGCAATCCTTCTTTGAAACGGCTTCTTTTATCATATTCGCACCGATACCTGCAAGCAGAATAAAGGCAATCCAATGGGTATAGTTTGCAACATAGCCGCTGAGCGTTTTGCCGAAAAAGTAGCCGAGAGCAGGCATAAGTGCCTGAAATCCGCCAAACCATAAACCGGCAAGAGCCATCTGCTTTATGCCCGCCTTTTTAACGGCAAGACCTTTGCATATCGCAACGGCAAAAGCATCCATCGAAAGACCGACGGCTATAAAAAACAAGTTATATATAGGCATAGAAATACTCCTTTGACATAAAAAAACGGATACTGCTGTATCCGGGATTTTTATTATTTTAGCATTAAAATATACGGTTTGTCAACACTAACAGGCAAGCCTTTTTTCTTTTGTTGTAACACACAAAAATATCGGACAAATTTCTGCAAATTTTCGCAATTTTTATTTATTAAGGTATTGAAAATTATATATGTTATATTGTATAATTATAAAAGCTATTGTATTGGAGGTAGTCACATTGAAAAAAGTAGGTATTATCATGGGCAGCGACAGCGATCTGCCCGTTGTTGAAAAAGCTATCAATACTCTTGATGAATACGGTGTACCCTATGAGGTTCACGTTTATTCCGCACACAGAACTCCCGAGCAGTCAAAAGACTTTGCACAGAATGCGAAGGCAAACGGTTTTGGTGCAATCATCGCAGCTGCAGGCAAGGCAGCTCACCTTGCGGGTGCAATCGCAGCAAACACCACTCTCCCCGTTATCGGCATCCCCGTAAAGGCATCAACTCTCGACGGTCTTGACGCTCTTCTTTCAACCGTTCAGATGCCCGCAGGCATCCCCGTTGCAACAGTTGCTATCGACGGTGCGGCAAACGCAGCTCTTCTTGCAATTCAGATTCTTGCAGTTTCTGATGACGAGCTTGCAGAAAAGCTTACCGCAGCAAGAGCAGCAGCAACAGAAAAGGTTCTTGCAGCAAACAAGAAAATTGAGGAAAAATTCAATAAATAATCAGCAAATGATTAATGCAATATAATCGGTCATAGGCAGAGCCTATCC
>JAXJVE010000218.1:0-1716 GCA_036308705.1 Acutalibacteraceae bacterium | reverse complement strand
TGATGAGGTTGATATCCTCGCCCTTGAGAGCTTCCTTGAGAGCATCAATCTTTTCGTTGACTCCTGCTTTTTCGTCATCGCTGAACTTATCACCGTTTTCGTTCATAAGCTTTTCACACTGATAAACCATCTGGTCTGCAGCGTTGCGTGTATCAACGTTTTCACGGCGTTCCTTATCTTCCTGAGCAAATCTCTCTGCATCTGCAACAGCCTTTTCGATATCTTCCTTAGACATATTTGTTGAGGATGTGATATTGATTGACTGCTCTTTCTGAGTACCGAGATCCTTAGCTGAAACGTGAACGATACCGTTTGCGTCTATATCAAAAGTAACTTCAATCTGAGGAATACCTCTGGGTGCGGACATAATGCCGTCAAGGTGGAACACACCGAGAGTTTTGTTATCTCTTGCAAATTCTCTTTCACCCTGAAGAACGTGAACTTCAACTGAGGGCTGATTATCAGCTGCAGTTGAGAAGATCTGGCTCTTCTTAACGGGGATAGTTGTGTTTCTGTCGATAATCTTTGTGTTGATTCCGCCCATTGTTTCAATACCGAGTGAAAGCGGAGTAACGTCGAGAAGAAGAAGGCCCTTAACTTCGCCGCCGAGAACACCTGCCTGAAGAGCTGCACCGATAGCAACACATTCGTCGGGGTTGATACCCTTGAAGGGTTCTTTACCGATGCACTTCTTTACAGCTTCCTGAACAGCGGGAATTCTTGATGAACCGCCTACCATAAGAACCTTATCAATTTCGCCTGTGCTGAGGCCTGAATCCTTCATTGCCTGACGAACGGGACCCATTGTTGCGTCAACAAGGTCAACGGTAAGTTCGTTGAACTTTGCTCTTGTAAGAGTCATTTCAAGGTGCTTGGGACCTGTTGCATCTGCTGTGATGAAGGGAAGGCTGATAGCTGATGATGTTACGCCTGAAAGCTCAATCTTTGCCTTTTCTGCAGCTTCCTTAAGACGCTGCATAGCCATTTTATCGCCTCTGAGGTCAATGCCCTGCTCAGCCTTGAAGCTGTCTGCAAGCCAGTTGATAACTCTCTGGTCAAAGTCGTCACCGCCGAGACGGTTGTTACCTGCTGTTGCGAGAACTTCCTGAACGCCGTCACCCATTTCGATGATTGAAACGTCGAAAGTACCGCCGCCGAGGTCATAAACCATAACCTTCTGGTCTGTTTCCTTATCAATACCGTATGCAAGAGCTGCTGCTGTGGGCTCGTTGATGATTCTCTTAACTTCAAGACCTGCAATCTTACCTGCGTCTTTTGTAGCCTGTCTCTGGGCATCTGTGAAGTAAGCGGGAACAGTGATAACAGCTTCTGTTACCTTGTCGCCAAGATATGCTTCAGCATCTGTTTTGAGCTTCTGAAGAATCATAGCTGAGATTTCCTGAGGTGTGAACTTCTTATCGTCGATTGCTACTTTGTAGTCTGAACCCATCTGTCTTTTGATTGATGCGATTGTTCTGTCAGGGTTTGTGATAGCCTGTCTTTTTGCAACCTGACCAACCATTCTTTCACCTGTTTTGCCAAAAGCAACAACAGAGGGAGTTGTTCTTGCACCTTCTGCGTTTGCGATAACTACGGGCTCGCCGCCTTCGATAACTGCAACGCATGAGTTTGTTGTACCTAAGTCAATACCGATTACCTTTGCCATAATAAAAATCCTCCTATAATAAATACAAAATTATTTATGAATTTGCAACT
>JAXJVE010000217.1:0-4543 GCA_036308705.1 Acutalibacteraceae bacterium | reverse complement strand
GCCTTAAAAGGTATTGAGTTTTACAGAAAGCACGTTTACAAAGATGAATTTATGTTTGATAAATACAGCAAATGTCTGCGTGCCATTTATTATAAAAACGAGGGCAGCCATCTTTACGCTATTTCCTGCCACGGTTTCACGGGCGACCCTTCTCAGAATAACATCTATGCAAGGCGTTTTTATGAAATGGGCTATAACGTGCTTCTCCCCTATCTCAGAGGTCACGGCAAAAGCGAGCATTATTACTGCACAATGGGTTGGTATGACAGGCTGGATATAGTCAACTGGATAAACTATATTGTGGACAAGGACCCCGAAGCAAAAATTGTTCTTCACGGTGCATCAATGGGTGCGGCAACGGTACTGAATACAACAGGCGAAAATCTCCCCGAAAACGTTATCTGCTGCATTGAAGACTGCGGATTCTCAACACTCAGAGAATTATATATACATCAGATGAAGGGTATGACGAAATTTCCTCCCGAACTTTTAATCAACATCTTTGCCCCTGCCGTAAAAAGAAGAGCAGGTTTTGATATTGACGAAAACAATCCCGTTGTACAGGTTAAAAAATCAAAAACACCCACCCTTTTTATTCACAGCGATTCAGACACAACCGTGCCCTTGAATATGTTGTATCCCCTCTATAAAAATGCGGAATGTGAAAAAGAAATGCTTGTTGTTGAAGGTGCAACACATTGTGCCGCAGGTTATGTTTACCCTGAGATTTACTGGGATGCAATCACAAAATTTATCGATAAATATGCAGGTGAGAAAAAATGATAATAGGCGAATCAGCTGAAAACTATCTTGAAACAATACTCATTCTCAGCAATAAAAAAAAGGTTGTACGCTCCGTTGATATTGCAACAGAACTCGGATTTTCAAAACCCAGTGTATGCGTTGCAATGAGAAATCTTCGTGAGCACGGATACATCACAACCGACGGTGACGGCTCAATCACTCTTACCCCTTCGGGTCTTGAAATAGCAAACAATGTTTATAACAGACACGAAATTATCACCAAATGGCTTATCGGCATCGGTGTCAGCAAAGATACCGCAACTGTTGATGCCTGCCGCATAGAGCACGTTATCAGTCAGGAAAGTTTTGAATGTCTTTGCAAATCGGTAAACGAAAAATAAACTGATGTGTTTTGTCTATTTTATATAAATAAAAATCATAGCGCAAACGATTTAGCGTGGTAAATCGCTAATTGACTAATACGATAAAGTATGATATACTGTGTATCATACTAAATAATTCAGGAGTAAACTATGGAAGAATTTCTTGCAACAATGTCCAAAGAGGACAGCCTTACATACGAACTTTCAATGCTCTATAAGCAGTGGGGCTATAAAGAATACCGTATGGCAAAATTTGAAGAATACAGTTTTTACAGCGATAACAGAGATTTCCTTTCAAGCAAAGGCATTCTCGCTTTCAATAATTCAGACGGCAGACTTATGGCACTCAAGCCCGATATTACCCTTTCAATCGTGAAGAATGCCAAGCTCTCCGACGCACTCACAAAACTTTACTATAACGAAAGTGTTTTCAGAATGAGCGAAAGCACAATGGATTATAAAGAAATCAAGCAGACGGGTGTTGAAGTGCTCGGCAATATTGATGAATATCTTATTGCGGAGGTTCTCGGTCTTGCCGCAAAGAGCCTTAAGAAAATTGACAAAGATTTTGTTCTTTCAATTTCACATATGGCGTTTATCCCCTCTCTTCTTTCTGAACTTGAGATAAACGAAAATGCAAAAAAAGATATCATCCGCTGTGTAAAAAGCAAGAGTATTCACGATTTGCGTTCAATCTGTGAAAAAAGCGGTGTTCCCTGTGAAAAAACAGAGCTTCTCTCAAAACTCGCAGGCATCAACGGTAAAATTGATGCCGTTATTCCCGAACTTCGCCTTCTTGCTTGCAACGACGAAATGAAGAATGCCTGTGCAGAGCTTGAATTCATTGCATCTTCACTCAAAAAGAGCCCTGTTGCAGACAGACTTTACATAGACCTTTCGGTGCTTAACAACACCGAGTATTATAACGGCATAATCTTCCAGGGTTATGTTGAAAAAGCTCCCTCAGCCGTACTTTCAGGCGGCAGATATGATAAACTTGCAGGCAAACTTCGTGAAAACACTCAGGCAAGAGGTTTTGCGGTTTATCTTGATAATCTTAACCTTTATTACAAGAAAAGCGTGAGTTTGACAGCGATATTCTTATCCTTTTTGATTCCGCAGAAAAAAGTGATACTCTGCTTTCACTTGTTGAAAGCTTTGTTGACAAAGGTTTTTCGGTAAGAGTTGAACACTCAATTCCCGAAGGCTACAAGGCAAAAACAATCTATTCTTACGAAAACGGTGCACTCAGGGAGGTGACGGTATGCTGAATATAGCTTTGCCCAAAGGCAGACTCGGTGATAAAGTTTATGAACTTTTCGCATCAATCGGTTATGACTGCAGCGAAATATACAGCGATAACCGTAAACTTGTTTTTGAAAACGAAGAAAATGGTGTCCGTTATCTTCTCGTAAAGCCCTCCGACGTTGCAATTTATATTGCACACGGTGCGGCGGATATCGGTGTTGTCGGCAAAGATATCCTTGAAGAAGGCGATTTTGATATATATGAACTTCTCGACCTCGGTCTCGGCAAGTGCAATATGTGTGTTGCCGCACCCAACGATTATGTTGAGGATTTTGACAGACCTCTCAGAGTTGCAACAAAATTTGTGAACATTGCAAAAAATTACTATATTTCACTCAACCGTGAAATCGAAATTATCAAACTCAACGGTTCAATCGAAATAGCTCCCCTTCTCGGTCTTACAGACGTTATCGTTGATATTGTTGAATCGGGTAAAACCCTCAAAGAAAACAACCTCAGAGTTTATGAACAGATTATGCCCATCAGTGCAAGGCTGATTGCAAACAAATCGTCATACAAATTCAAGGGTGAAGATATTGACCGACTTATGGACAAGCTCAAAAAGGAGTTGGCAGAATGATTAAAATAATCAACATTGAAAACGCACAAAAAGCAGATATTCTCACCCGTGACATAAAGCTCGAAAGCGGCGTTGAAACAATTGTTGCGGATATTATCGCAAACGTAAAAGAAAACGGCGATAAAGCGCTCAAAGAATACGCTCTTAAGTTTGATAAAGCAGAAATTGAAAATCTCCGTGTTACTGCTGAAGAAATTGAAAAAGCATACGAAACCGAAGATAAAGAGTTTATCAGAACTCTTGAAATTGCAAAAAACAACATCGAAGCTTTCCATAAAAAACAGCTTCGCAGCGGTTTTGAAATAAACGAAGGCAACGGCATTGTAGCAGGTCAGAAGATAACTCCGATTGAAAAAGCGGGTCTTTATGTGCCCGGCGGTACTGCAAGCTATCCTTCAACCGTTCTTATGAACGCAGTTCCCGCAAAAATCGCGGGCGTTAAAGAAATCGTTATGGTTACTCCTCCCGATAAAGAAGGAAATATTCCCTCGGCAATTCTTTGTGCAGCAAAGATTGCGGGAGTTGATACCATTATCAAAACAGGCGGTGCTCAGGCAGTTGCCGCCCTTGCATACGGTACCGAAAGCGTGCCCAAGGTTGACAAAATCGTAGGCCCCGGCAATGTTTTTGTTGCAACCGCAAAGAGAATGCTCTACGGTCTTGTTGATATCGATATGATTGCAGGCCCGAGCGAAATTCTTGTTCTTGCAGACGGCACCTGTAACCCCGCTTATGTTGCGGCAGACCTTCTTTCTCAGGCTGAACACGATAAGCTTGCAAGTGCAGTTCTTGTTACAGACAGCAAGGAGCTTGCATACGCCGTAAGCGAAGAACTTGAAAAGCAGATTCCCATGCTTCCCAGAGAAGAAATCGCAAGAACATCCATCGACACAAACGGCAAAATCATTATCGCTGAAAATCTTGAACAGGGTGTTGAAATTGCAAATGAAATCGCACCCGAACACCTTGAAGTATGCGTTGATGACCCGTTTGCACTTCTTGATAAAATCAAGAATGCAGGTTCAATTTTCCTTGGCAAGAACACTCCCGAAGCTCTCGGCGATTATCTTGCGGGCACAAACCACACTCTTCCCACATCGGGCACCGCAAGATTCAGTTCTCCCCTTTCGGTTGACGATTTTGTAAAGAAATCACAGTATATTTATTACACCGAAGAAGCACTCGGCAAAGTCAAGGATAACATCGTTCTTTTTGCAAACCGTGAAGGTCTTCACGCTCACGGCAAGAGTGCGGCAATCAGATTTGAGAAATAAGGTGAACCCATGAGCAGATTCCTTTCAGATAATTATTCAAAGCTTGTTCCCTATACTCCGGGCGAACAGGTTAATGTTAAAGTAATAAAACTCAACACAAACGAATCTCCGTTCCCGCCTTCACCGAAGGTTAAGGAAGTTCTCAGCGAAGAAGTGATTGATAAACTCAATCTTTACTCAGACCCCGAACTCAAAGAACTCCGCAACGCCATTGCAGAGCAGTTCGGCGTAACGCCCGATATGGTGTTCTGCGG
>JAXJVE010000216.1:0-2556 GCA_036308705.1 Acutalibacteraceae bacterium | reverse complement strand
TATTCTTTTATGTATTTATATTCAGCGTAAAAAACGCAGTCTGACGCCAAGCACTAACCTGATTATTTTACTAAAAAAACAACAAAAAGTCAATATTTCCGCCCGTTTTTGCAATTGGTTTATTGACTAAACTTTCCGTTTATTGTATGCTTGAAACAAGTAATAATACACACAGCGAGGGATATATGAAAAGAATTATGTTCGTCTGCCACGGGAATATATGCAGAAGCCCGATGGCGGAATTTATACTCAAAGATATGGTTAAAAGGAAAGGGATTGAAGATGAATTTGTTATCTCTTCATCGGCAACAAGCACGGAAGAGATATGGGACGATATCGGCAACCCTGTTTATCCCCCCGCAAAAGCCGAACTTCTGAAACACGGTATTACCTGCGAAGGCAAGCGTGCGGTACAGCTCAAAAAAAGCGACTATGACAAATATGACCTGTTTATCGGAATGGATAAAATGAACATCCGCAATATGTACCGTATTCTCGGCGATGACCCCGAAAACAAAATCCGCAAACTGAAAGATTATACCGATGGCGGCGACGTTGCAGACCCCTGGTACAGCGGCAGATTTGACGTTACATGGCGTGATATTTACATCGGCTGCGAAGCTTTGCTTGAAAGCGAGGATATAGAATGAAATATATAATATACCAATTTATGAAAAAAGGACTTGCATCCTTTATGGCGGCGGTTATGTCGCTCGGTATTTTTGGCGGTAAAGCACCCGAAGAGTCTTCAGGACCCGATTCAAACACCGTTACCGCATACAGCACAGCCGATGCCGACTACACTCTCGGCATTGATGCGGGCGATGAAATTCACGATATCAGCGATTTGCTTTTCGGCATTTTCTTTGAGGATATCAACTTTGCCGCAGACGGCGGACTTTATGCCGAAATGGTGCTCAACCGTTCATTTGAATTCACCGAAATCGCATCAGGAGATGCTCTTCACGGCTGGAATATAATCGGCGGTGCAGAGGTTGGGGTCAGAAATGAAAACGGTCTGAACAAAAACAACACAAATTATATTGTAATAAAAAATAATTCAGATACTCCCTCGGGCGTTGCCAACGTCGGATTCCTTGACGGTATGTCGATTGAAAACGGCAAGAATTACAGATTCTCCGTTTATGCAAAAGGTATTGACGGCTATAACGGCAAGCTTTACGCAAAGCTTATGTCGGGCAATGAATGTGTCGGCGAAGGCATAATTGACAAGATAAGCTCCGATTGGGCAAAATACACCCTCACATTAAACTGCACAAAAACAGATTTTGAAAACGCAACCCTTCAGGTGCTTACCGATAACGGCACGGTTGCTCTCGATATGATTTCACTTTTCCCCGAAGATACCTTCAAGGGCAGAGAAAACGGTATGAGAAAAGACCTTGGCGAAAAGCTTGAGGAACTTGAGCCGAAGTTTCTCCGATTCCCCGGCGGATGCATTATTGAAGGTCACGATTACGATACATTATATAATTGGAAGTATTCAATCGGCACGGGCGATGACGGTATGCCCCTTGAATTCGGCGGTAAATACGGCGATGTTGCCGCAAGAAAACAGGGCATAAATCTCTGGACAAACATTGCCGCAACCGATGACCCATACCCCTGTTTTATGACATACGGTCTTGGCTTTTATGAATATTTTCAGCTTGCGGAGGATATCGGTGCAATCGGTGTACCCGTTATAAACTGCGGTATCTATTGCCAGATGAGAGGCAAGGGCGGAGTTGATATGCAGAGCGATGAATTCGCTCAGTATGTTCAGGATATGCACGACCTTATCGAATTCTGCAGAGGCGATGAGTCAACAACCTGGGGCAAGGTAAGAGTTTCGCTCGGTCATCCCGAACCGTTTGAACTCAAGTATATCTGCATCGGCAACGAGCAGGAAGGCGAAGTTTATTTTGAAAGATATCAGGTATTCCTTGATTCATTCAACAAAGCAAAGGCAAAAAATCCCAGCCTCTACGAAGGTCTTGAACTGATTTATTCTGCAGGTGCATTCGATGCAACTCACGGCGAAAACTATCTCCCCTCTTATGAATATGCAAAAGAACAGCTCGGTGAATCCGATGTTGCGGAGGATTTTGCGGGTGCAACCGATCAGCATTACTATAACCCGCCCGAGTGGTTTTTAAAGAACGCAGATTATTATGACGAAAAAAATTACAAACGCTCCGTTGACGAGATGACAGATACACCATACGGCGGTGCAATTCAGGTTTTCCTCGGCGAATACGCCGCAAAATCAAACACACTCCGAGCCGCACTTGCCGAGGCGGCATATATGACGGGTCTTGAACGCAACGGCGATATAGTCCGTATGGCGGCTTATGCTCCCCTTTTCGGCAACCTGACCGCAACCCACTGGTCGCCCGACCTTATATGGTTCAACAACCATCAGGTAACGGGTTCAATCAGCTACTATGTGCAGAAGCTTTTCTCGGTTAATCAGGGGTCAAAACTCCTTGAATCAGAGCTTTCTGGTGCAAAAATCGAGCAAGCTCCCCTTGGCGGTAGAGTCGGCATAGGCAC
>JAXJVE010000215.1:0-4349 GCA_036308705.1 Acutalibacteraceae bacterium | reverse complement strand
GGGTGACAAGCCCGTTTTCAATATGTGGATGCTCGACAGTGCGTGGCACGATAAAACTCAGGATAAATGTTTTCAGGCAATAAAGCCCGAAACCGTTGAATGGTATAAAGAAACTTCGGCAAAGCTTACTGCGGAAAACGGCGGAAATCCCGTTCCTTCGCTTATGTTTGCACACATTCCTCTGCCTGAAATTCTTAATCTTGTTGAAGAATGCGGTCCGAATGATGTCGGTGCGGTTCTTACGCCCAACAACGGATGGTGCAGACTTAAAGACGGCTGCAGGGGTGTAATGGGAGAATATCCCTGTGTACTTCCCGAAACAAACGGTCTTTTTGAGGCTGTTCTTGAGTGCGGTGATGTCAAGGGTATTGTATCGGGTCACGACCATACAAACTGTTTTGAAGGCAGATATAAGGGCGTTGAATTCCTTCAGACTTCGTGTGCTTCGTTCCGTTGCTACGGCGGTGAAATGAGAGGCGTGCGTGTATTTGAAATTGATGAAAGAGATCCTTCGGATTATATAAGCTATTTCTTTAATTACGCGGAACTCTGCGGAAGAACTCCGAGTGCAAAACTCAGATTCTTCTGGGATGCGGATGAAAAAGAAAAGCAGAAATTTGCGGTTATTGCAGGTGCGGCGGCTGTTGCAGCGGGTGTTGCAGGCGTAATTCTTAAAAAAAGCAAAAAATAAGAAACCAAACCGTAGGTTCAATCGTCTTATTATTGAAGAGATAAATCTCTATCATTAATATGTCAGGAGCAGAAAAATGAAAAAGTTTTTAGCGATTATCCTTACCCTTGCAATGCTTGTTTCAACATCAACCATTGCTTTTGCACAAACCGAAACCGAAGATACTGCAGACGAAACCGTTGCAACGATTTCGCTTTGTTCGGCAATATATGTATGGCCGATTTCGGGTCACACCTGGATTTATGTTCATAACAATTCAGATCAGCCTATTAAGGTAGGTCACTATGAAGTGCTTCCCGATCAGGGTATGTCAGTAGGTGCCTTTTCGTTCTCCGTCAATGACGGCTGGGGTCTTTATTACAACATAGAAAGCTATAAAGAAAACGAAAAAAACAGAGCACATAAGGTTCGCTCGATTTCGGAAGAAATCAATGCCGAACAGCTTGCAACTCTCAGCCAAAATCTTATAAAGTATCCCAACTATTGGGGCTTTGTAAATAACTGTGCAACATTCTCGTTTTCAATATGGAATTCCGTTACGGGTGACGGATATTTTTCGCTTCTTATTCCGGCAATATCTGATTTTATGATTATGTGCGGCGGCGGTAAAAGAGGAACTCTCAATATGTATCAGCAGCCGAGAGATCAGGTGTTCAGACAGGTTGGTTTCGGTGAAAATGCACACCTTGAACTTGCAAGCGATTACTCGGTAGGATGAGGTATCATTTATGGCTAAAGAAAAAAGATTTGAGAAAGTTTATTCTCAGGATCTGGGTTCAACAATGATTTGGGTTGACAAGGAAACGGGAGTTAACTATCTTTTTGTTTCAAGCGGATATGCAGGCGGTCTTACTCCTTTGCTTGACCGTGACGGCAAACCTGTTGTGAACCCGATAATAAAATAATCAGAAAACGGATTGTTCGGAAAATTTCCCTACAATCCGTTTTTTTAGTTAATCTGACTTTGTTACAGAAATGTAATTATTTGTAAACTTTTGTGACTTGATTTTTCTGATTGCACCAATTAATATTAAATTGTAATAAAGAAAATTAAAGGAGGTAAAAAGAAATGAAAAAACTTTTATCAATTATGTTTGCGGTGAGTATGCTTTTGGTGTCGTTTTCTGCTTGTACCAATATACCTGAGAAAGAAACAAATACTCAGCCAGAATCGATAACGGATGTGCAGGGGCAGACAGATGCCGAAGCATCATCTTCTGATTCACAATACGAAACACTTATCATCGAAAACGAAAAGTATCGTTTTACCGTTCAGAAAACGGATTATGAAAAACGCTATTCCGAAGAAGTTTTAAATGAGATTTCAGAATTGTTCCCGATAGAATTTGGTTGTGATGATTATAATAATTGGGACGAAAATCCAAATACTGTTTTAAACGATATATATTATAGTATGGGACGTTGGGCGATTGATACTTATGACAATGAATCTGCTGAACATAAAGCTGCTGTTGAAGAATTGAATAACAGTCCTTACGGTAATCCTAATTTAGAAGGCTTTTTTACTTCTGTTGAAAAAATAAATTCGTTTTTGAGAGATATTTACGGTCCGAGTGCGAGAACTTTCAAAACAAAAGATTTTGATACTTATGATGAAATCAGAATGAGAGAAGAAAATATTTTTTCTGATTATGAGTATTCATTTAGATTTGCTTATTTGCCGAATAGTAAGATTATTTGTTGTTTTGCAAGAGAAACATGGGGCGGCGAGATGCCAACTATGGGTATTCGTGATATCAAGATGTCAAACGGGGAATATGTTGTAGAGTTTGTCAGTGATTGTTATTATTCTTGCTATATTAAATATTTGATTACCGTATCGGCAGAGAAAAATGGTAATCTGTATGTTAAGAATGTAGAAGATTTTTATGTATTTCCTAATAATGCAAATAATTTGAAAGTTATATCGGATAATGTTGAAGTGGAATTCAAAAAATACAACTCTGGTGATTGGATAACAGTCGGTACTTTGTCTGCCGGAGATAAGGTCTATTCGGCAAGTGATATAGATTTTGCCGATAGATATGTGTGGATAGTTACTGAGAAATATCAAGGAAGAGTTGAAAAGCAATGTTTAGTACCAATAGAATAAATATGACCCCCGAGGAATCAACCTCGGGGGTTTCTTTATAATATTACATTATATATTACAGAGTTGTGAGTGTTTCCATAACGTAGTTGCCGAAGTCTTCGCAGGTTGCACCGTCTGCACGGCCTGTAATCTTGAGTTTCTTCTCTTCATACATACAAATATCAAGAGCTCTCTCAAGCTTGTCTGCTTCAGCCTGCTTGCCGATGTGTGAAAGAAGCATAACTGCCGCTCTGAGCATTGAGCAGGGGTCTGCATACTGTCCTCTGCCTTCTCTCATCATTCTGGGAGCTGAGCCGTGAATAGCTTCAAACATAGCGTATTTCTTACCGATGTTTGCGCTGCCTGCAGTACCTACGCCGCCCTGGAATTCAGCTGCTTCGTCTGTGATGATATCGCCGTAAAGGTTGGGAAGAACAAATACCTTGAAATCTGTTCTTCTCTTCTTGTCAATAAGCTTTGCGGTTGTGATATCAATATACCATTCGTCAGTTGTGATTTCGGGGTATTCCTTACCAACCTCTTTACAAAGGTTAAGGAACTTACCGTCTGTTGTTTTGATAACGTTAGCCTTCTGAATGATTGAAACTCTGTTCTTGCCGTTTCTTCTTGCGTAGTCATAAGCAAGTCTTGCGATACGCTGTGAGCCTTCAGTTGTTGTAACAACAAAGTCCATTGCAAGGTCGTCTGTAACGTGAATACCCTTTGAACCTACAGCGTATGCACCTTCTGTGTTTTCACGGAAGAAAGTCCAGTCAATGCCTTCTTCGGGAACCTTAACGGGACGAAGGTTGCAGAAAAGGTCAAGAGCCTTTCTCATTGCAACGTTTGCACTCTCGATGTTGGGCCAGGGATCGCCTGCCTGGGGAGTGGTTGTGGGTCCTTTAAGGATAACGGGGCATTTCTTGAGTTCTTCAAGAACATCATCGGGGATTGCTTTGTTAACTGCAACACGGTTCTCGATTGTAAGACCGTCGATTGTCTTGAATTCGATTTTACCTGCTTCAACATCTTCTTTAAGAAGGAATTCAAGAACTCTTGCAGCTTCGTTTGTGATGATGGGGCCTATGCCGTCGCCGCCGCAAACACCGATTGTGAGTTTATCAAGCTTTGCAAAATCAACAAAATCACCCTGAGTTTTGATTGCTTCGCTTCTTGCGTCCTGCTCTCTGATAAGTGCTTCAAACTTTTCGAGAGCCGCTTTAATCTGTACTTCAGTCATTTTTATATCTCCTTATTTGCCGATATTCTTTGTATAGTTGAGAAGTCCGCCGTCAAGAATCATAGCGGTCTGTCTGTCTGAATAGTCATAAGCAAGCTCGTATTTCTCGCCCTTTGTAAGGTTTTCGAGAATAACGGTTTCGCCCTTTTCGATTGTTGCTCTGATACCCTTGAGTGCAAGCATATCGTCAGTATCAATCTTATCGTAATCATCGGGATTTGCAAATGTGAAAGGCATAATGCCTGCATTTATAAGGTTAGCGCAATGAATTCTTGCGAAAGATTTTGCGATAACAGCCTTGATTCCAAGATAAAGAGGAACAAGAG
>JAXJVE010000214.1:0-15941 GCA_036308705.1 Acutalibacteraceae bacterium | reverse complement strand
GTACAAAATATAACGGCAGCGGATGTCTTATTCACGGTGTGTCCGTTATTGCAGACAGTTTCTCGGCAATAGATAAACTCCTTGCAGAAAGACCTCAGGATGCCGATAAACTTGTTGATGCTCTCAAAGCTGATTTTGCAGGCTATGAAGATTTGAGAGAATTCCTTCTTTCAGCCGATAAATTCGGCAATAACATAGAAAAGGTTGATAATGAAGCTGGCGAGATTGCTTCAAGAGTTGCAGATATCGTTTCATCAACAAAGAATTATCTCGGCAATTCGTTCAGACCCGATTTCAGCTCACCTTCAACTCATCTTCTTTACGGCTATTGGGTAGGTGCAACTCCCGACGGACGCAAATCAAGGGATATGCTCGGCTACGGTGTTGACCCGCTTTACGGCAGTGCTGAAAACGGTCTTGGCTTCCGTATGCTTTCAAATATGAAAATGCCCTTTGAAAAGATGAACGGCGGCTACGCTTCACATCTCGGCATTGATCCCAAATACTTTACATCATCAACAGATGAAGGTAAGGGTGTTGAATTCAGAGATAAAGTTATCAATCCCTTGTTCTTTAATCCTCTTAACAAAGGTGTTTCACCTTTCTATCTTTATGTTAACGTTACAACTGCAGAAATCCTCAGAAAGGTTCTTGCAGAACCCAAGAAATATGCACCGAGCGGTGTTTATATTATGAGAATTCACGGAACATTCGTTAACTTCCTTGACCTTTCACCTGCAATTCAGCAGGATATTATTACAAGACTTGACCCGAAATCCACTTCAATATAAGGTGAATTATGAAACTTATTGGTATTGATATAGGTACAACAAGTATCTGCGGTGTTTCCGTTGATTCCGAAAACGGAGAAATTATAAAATCAGTTACAAAATCCAATGATTCTTTTATTTCATCTGCAAATAGTTTTGAAAAAATTCAGAATCCCGAAATAATAATTGAATGTGTTCATTCGATAATTTCCGAGTTGGATATTACAGATGCGGCTGCAATAGGTTTTTCAGGTCAGATGCACGGTATTGTTTATACCGATATAAACGGTAAGGCGGTAAGTCCTCTTTATATCTGGCAGGATGAAAGAGCTGCTATAGATTATAAAGACGGAAAATCATACGCTCAGCATCTCGGATGTTTTGCGGGATACGGTCTTGCAACCGATTTTTATAACGAAATCAACGGTATTGTTCCTGAAAATGCGGTTAAACTTTGTACAATAGCTGATTATGCGGTTATGAATCTTTGCGGATTGACTGAACCTCTTGTTCATATAACCAACGCAGCAAGTCTCGGATGTTTTGATATTTCAGAAAACAGATTTATAATCGAAAATCCCCGTTTACCCGAAGTTACTGCAGAGTTCAAAGCGGCAGGGGAATATAAGGGTATTCCCGTTTGCGTTGCTCTCGGCGATAATCAGGCAAGTTTTATCGGTTCTGTTTCAAACGAAAACGATGCACTTGTGAATGTCGGCACAGGTTCACAAATCTCCTGGCTTACCGATATACCTGTTGAAAGCGATGTTGTTGAAAACAGACCTTTTGACGGAAAACGTTATCTTGCTGCGGGTTGTGCTCTTTGCGGCGGCAGAGCATTTGCTATGCTTGAAAATTTCTTCAGAGATATAGTTAACTCCGTATCAGATAAAAGCGTTGATAATTGCTATTCATATCTTGATAAAATTCTTGAAAATAAAGCTGATTCATCACTTGTTGCCGACTGCCGTTTTTGCGGAACAAGAAAAGACCCTTCTCTAAGAGGTTCTTTTTCGAATGTGTCTGAAGCCAATTTCACACCGTCGGATTTTGCTTTTGCAGTTCTTGACGGGATGGCATCTGAGCTATATAATATGTATAAATGCGGCGGTAAATCAGCAAGAAAGCTTGTTTGCTCAGGCAACGGTATTCGCAAAAATGCCGCTCTTCGCAGAATAACAAGCAATATGTTCGGATGCGAAATTGAAATACCGTTTTATGCCGAAGAAGCATCTTACGGAGCAGCTCTCACCGCTTCGGTTGCTTGCGGAATTTATGAATCGGTTGATGAAGCTTGCAAGCTTATAAAATACAAGGAGAATTAAGTTTATGTTTTATAATAAACCTGTATTTTTTGAAAAAAACAGAGTTTTCAGAGTTTACACAGGCGGTAAACTTTTTGCTGATTTTTTTGGCGATGATTCAACAGACGGTTTTTATCCCGAAGAATGGGTTGCGTCAAGTGTAAGAGCACTCAATGAAGGCAGTACCGATGAATATGAAGGCGTTTCAAAAATAAAAGGTACAGATTTGTATCTTAATGATGCAATTCAAAAATATAAAACCGAAATTCTCGGTGAAAGAGAAGATATCGGTATACTTACAAAAATACTTGACAGTGCAATAAGGCTTCCCGTTCAGGCTCATCCTGATAAATCTTTTTCAGAGAAATATTTTTCATCAAAATACGGTAAAGAAGAAAGCTGGATTATTCTTGCAACAAGGCCCGATGCAAAAATATTTTTCGGTTTCAAAGACGGTGTATCTCTTGAAGATTTTATAAAAGCTATTGATGAAAGTGAAAACGGTTCTGATTCAATTGAATCGTTGCTTTGTTCAATAAATGTAAAAGCGGGCGATGTAATATATATTCCCGCAAAAATGGTACACGCTATCGGTAAAGGATGCCTTCTTCTTGAAGTTCAGGAACCTACCGATTTCACAATTCAGCCCGAAAGATGGTGCGGTGAATATAAACTTTCAGACAGAGAGATGTATCTAGGTTTAAGCAGAGCAAACGCTCTTGAATGTTTTGATATCGAAAAGAAGTATCCCGCACCGCTTACTCCGAAAATTATTTCCGATGAAAACGGAGTAAAATACGAAGCAATAATTGATGAAACAATAACAACAAGCTTTTCTGTCAGAAGCATCTCGTTCAGCGGCGGCGAATTCGTGCTCTGGAAGGGTGCGGCGGTTTATGTTGTAACAGAAGGCTGCGGTACTGTTTCAGGCGATAATTATTGCTGTGAGATTAAAAAAGGCGATTATTTTCTTGTTCCCGAAGCTGCAAAAGATAAATTTGTTTTATCGGGTAAAAATATGAAAGTAACAGAATGTTTTGCATAAGGAGGTTTTTATGAATACAAATGCAATGTTCAAAATCGGTTACGGACTTTATGTTCTTACCGCAAAAGAAAACGGCTTTGATAACGGATGTATTATCAACACCGTATCACAGGTCACTTCTTCGCCCAACAGAATAACCGTTGCGGTTAATAAAATGAATAAAACGCACGATATGATTCTTGCATCGGGCGAATTCAACGTGAGTATTCTTACACAGTCCGCATCGTTCGATATTTTTAAAGCTTTCGGATTCAGAAGTGGAAAAGATACCGATAAATTTGCTGATTTTACAAATGTTTCAAGAAGTTCAAACGGAATTTATTATATTATGGAATCAACAAATTCGTTTATTTCTGCTAAAGTTGTAAATGCAACCGATCTCGGTACTCACACACTTTTCCTTGCTGACGTTACGGATTGCGATATTCTTTCGGATGCAACAAGTGTAACCTATGATTATTATCATAAATATATCAAACCAAAACCTGAGGTGAAAAAAATGGCAAAAGTATATTATCGCTGTAAAATCTGCGGATACATTCACGAGAGTGATACACTTCCCGATGATTTTATCTGCCCGCTTTGTAAACATCCTGCTTCGGATTTTGAAAGAGTTGAAGCAGTTGAAGAAAATAATAAAGGAGAAAACATTATGAATCTTAAAGGTACAAAAACAGAACAGAATCTTATGACTGCATTTGCAGGTGAATCACAGGCAAGAAATAAGTATACTTACTTTGCATCGGTTGCAAAGAAGGAAGGTTTTGAACAGATTTCAGCTATTTTCAACGAAACAGCAAACAACGAAAAAGAACACGCAAAGATGTGGTTCAAAGCACTCGGTGAGCTTGGCGATACAGCTGCAAACCTTCTTCACGCTGCAGAAGGCGAAAACTACGAATGGACAGATATGTATGCAACTTTTGCAAAAGAAGCTGATGAAGAAGGCTTTACAGAGCTTGCAGAAAAATTCCGTATGGTTGCTGCAATTGAAAAGACACACGAAGAGCGTTACCGTGCACTTCTTAACAATGTTGAAATGCAGAAAGTTTTTGAAAAAGCTGAAGAAACCATGTGGGAATGCCGTAACTGCGGTCATCTTGTAATGGGTAAAAAAGCTCCCGAAGTTTGCCCCGTATGTGCTCATCCTCAGGCATATTTTGAAGTACGAAAAGAAAATTATTAATCATAATTTCAGACCGGAGCCTTTTGGCTCTGGTTATTTTTTGCAAATTTTTAATGAACATTGCTTTTTGATGTTGATATTTGTTTTAAAAAATTATATAATAAGCATAGAAAGTTAAAATAAGGAAGTGTACGCTTTGAAAAAATTCAAAAAAGTTTTATCGTTATTGCTTGCATCTATGTTTGTTTTTGCTTTTGCTGGATGTACCGCATCCCAAAAAGCACCAACAGGGGATTGTGTTAAATTTACAATGGAAAACGGCGGAGAGTTTATAATTGAACTTTATCCCGAGTTTGCTCCCGAAACTTGTGAAAACTTTATTTCGCTTGTTTCAGAAGGATTTTATGACGGCCTTACATTCCACAGAGTTATAGATAGTTTTATGGCTCAGGGCGGTGACCCCGAAGGAACAGGTTTCGGCGGCAGCAGCAAAACCATTAAAGGCGAGTTTGCAAGAAACGGTTTTAAACAGAATACTCTTTCTCATACAAGAGGCGTTGTTTCAATGGCACGCTCATCAATAAGTTATGATTCCGCTTCATCTCAGTTTTTTATCTGCTATGATGATGTAACTTTTCTTGACGGTGACTATGCCGCTTTCGGTAAGGTGATTGAAGGCATGGAGGTTGTTGATGCTTTCCTTGATGTTGAGAGAGAAATTGACTCCAGCGGCAACAAATCCGCTCCCAAAACACCGATTGTTATTGAAAAAGCAGAGGTGATTTCAAATGGCAAATAATCTTGTATTCAAAGGGTTCCGTGCAACTGAAATAAATTTTGTCAACAAATGTGAAAACGGAACAAAACTTGAATTTGAAAACAAATATTCATACAATGTAAAATATTCAACAAATAATATTTGTATCGGCGAATTAACGGTTGACGTTAACGATAAAGGCGATAAAGATAAGTTTCATATTCATGCCGTTATTCAGGGAATGTTCAGCTTTAACCCCGAAGTGAAAAGAGAACTTCTTCACGTTCAGACTTTCAAAGAACTTTTCCCTTATGCAAGAACAATGATTTCATCGCTCACCGTTAATGCAGGCATACCGCCTGTAATTATTCCTAATTTTGATATTGAATCACAGAGCATTTATAAATTCGGAAAGAATGTTTAATTAAGGAGGAAATTAAAATGGATATTATGGATATTGCTTCAAAAGGTATAGTTGCAATAACAAAAAATTTCGGCAAAAAAATATGTAAAAAGGAAACAGCACCTGAAATCGAGAAGGTAGCACCTACAGTTATTGACGGCGAAGGTTACAGAGCGGGTTTTGCTACAGATGAAATTATGCCTGATCTTGACAGCGGAAAAACATATTGGATTGCAGGTCACGGCTCAGGTCATAAGATGGAGGGCGTTCTTTCACCCGTTTATATCAGTGCAGTCTGGCTCGATTGCGGTGATGATGAAGGTATGCTCTGGCTTGGTGCCGACATTGTAGGTATGACAAGAATTGAAATCAATAAAATTCGTTCAATGATTCTTGCATCAGATAAAATCAAAGGATGCAAATGCATTAATTTCAGCTGCACTCACAGTCATTCGGGTATAGATACACTCGGTTATTGGGGTAAACCCAATCTTGTAAGCATTCCTTCAGACGGTAAAGACCCTGAATATATGGAAATGCTTATGAATAAAGCTGTTAAGGTTGCGGAAGAAGCATATTTAAACAGAAAGAACGGCAAACTTTATATCGGTACAGCAAACATTAAAGACGGTCTTCAGACCCGCAGGGGATTTATTGACAGACACGAAATTCTTTCTCGTTTCCGTTTTGTTCCCGCTGACGGCTCAAATGAAACATGGATTCTCAACTTTGGCGGTCATCCCAATTCACTCGGCGGAAGCAACCGTATGCTCAGCGGTGAATATCCTTATTTTATGCGTGAACAGATTAAAGCTGAAAACGGTGCAAATGTACTTTTCGGTATCGGTGCAATCGGTGCAATGGATGTCAAAGAACTTGATGATAAGGATAATGTAAATTGCATTAAGCTTCAGGCAAAAATGATTGCCGATGCAGCACTTAAAATTGAAAATGATAAAGAACTTACCGCAGAAATGAAGATTATGCAGCAGCCCTTCTATCTTCCTGTCGGCAACTATGTTCTTACTCTTCTTGCTATGCGTCACGTTATGAGCTTCAAGGCTTATCCTTGCAAAGAAAGTGATATCGGTATTGCAATGATGACAGAAATGACATATATGTCCATCGGCGGTCAGAAGGTTCTTCTTCTTCCCGGTGAAAGCTTTGTTTCAACTGTTTATGGCGGATATATGTCGGCAGATGTTGCACCTACAGAAAAAGGCCCTGAAATCAATCCGACTCCGCTTGCTGAAATTGCAGGTGACCCTGATATGATTGTTTTCGGTGTTTCAAACGATATGACAGGCTATGTTGTACCTCCCAATGACTTCATTCTTAATCCCACTCAGCCGTATCTTAACGGCGTAAGAGATAAGAATGACCTTAACCATTATCACGAAACAAATTCAATGGGTATTGCCGCACAAAAAACAATTGCCGATGCATTTGCTGATATGGTGGCAAGATTCTGATGCTTTCATTTATCTATGCGGCAGTTATACTTGTTGCAACTACCCTTGGCTCATTTGTCGGCCTCGGAGGCGGAGTAATAATCAAACCTGTGCTTGATTTTATCGGTCAGGAACCACGTGTACAAGTTGATTTTTTGTCTTGCATTGCAGTCTTTACAATGTCAATTGTTTCAACAGGTAAAGCTATCAGGAATAAAGTTGAAATAAAGAAAAATATTGTTATATTAATTGCAGTCGGTTCAATTGCGGGCGGTTTTCTCGGCAGTTATGTTATGGATTTGCTTGAAAACGCTTTTGCAGATGTCAATATGAGATGTATTCAGGCATTTGTGCTTGCATCTCTGCTTGTTGCCGTTTGCATATATGTTGCTAAACAACGCAAATCGTTTCGTATACATAATCCCGTTGCTGTAATATTCGTTGGACTTTTGCTTGGTTTTACCGCATCATTTCTCGGTATTGGCGGCGGCCCGATAAACGTTGCCGTTTTAACTTTGTTTTTTTCATTAAATATGAAAGAATCGGCTGTTTATTCTGTTGCAATTATTTTCTTTTCACAGCTTTCAAAACTTATAACCATATTTTCATCAACAGGTATTTCACCGTATTCTCATCAGTGGAAAACATTGCTCGTTATTCTGCCTGCGGCAATTCTCGGCGGAATAATCGGCTCAAAATTCAACCGTAAATTTGATGATAAAACAATCAGAAAAGTCTTTACGGCGGTAATGGTTCTGTTGGTTATTCTTAACGTTTATAACGGTATCAATTATATTTAATGTATAGTTTAAAGCGGTTTGCTTGTTGCAGACCGCTTTTTGTTTGACATATTATTTTCAATATGATAAAGTTATCTCGGTGATAAAATGCTTGATTTTATGAGTGAAAATAAGTCTTCCTGGGAAAAAATCAAAGAAAGCGGTTTGCCTGTTGTTATATACGGTATGGGAAACGGTGCCGATAAAGTTCTTGATGAATTCATACGTCTTGATATACCTGTTAAAGGTGTTACTGCAAGCGATGATTTTGTCAGAGGTCAGATTTTCAGGGGATATAAGGTTACGAAACTTTCTGAATTTGACGGAGAATTTATTGTTGCTATTGCTTTTGCTTCGTGTATTCCTGAAGTGATGAATCATATCTTTTCGTTACAAACAAAATACCATGTTCTTGTTCCTTGTGTTCCTGTTTTGGGTGATGAAATTTTCAACAGAGATTTTATTGTAAAAAACAAAGATAAAATAATGCGTGCATATAATTTATTTGAAGATGATTCAAAGGCTGTATTTGCAGGATGTATTGATTTTATTTTCGGCGGTGAACTCAACCAACTCAAAGAAATAACAACATCAAAAAACGAAGTGTTTGATAATATTATTAAATTCGGAGAGAACGAAAGTTATCTTGACCTCGGTGCCTACAGAGGTGATACGGTTGAAGAGTTTATTGAGAATTGCGACGGAAAATATAACAGTATAATCGCTCTTGAACCCGACAGAAGAACTTTCAGAAAATTATGTGAATATCTTGAAAACATCCCTGATTCCGTAGCGTATCAAAAGGCTGTTTACAGTGAAAATAAAACCCTCATTTTCAGCGATAAAGCGGGCAGACAGTCTGCAATATCTTCAAACGGAACACAGGTTGAAGCGATAACTGTTGATACTTTGTGTTCAGATAAAGATATAACATATATTAAAATGGATGTTGAAGGCGTTGAATATGATGCAATCGAAGGTGCAAAAGAAACATTGAAAAATAAAAAGCCTGTGCTTAATATTGCTTTATATCATCGTAGTGAGGATATATTTGAACTTCCGATTAAAATATCAGAGATTAATCCTGAGTATAAATTTTATATCCGCAAACATCCGTATATCCCTTGTTGGGATATGAATCTTTACTGTATATGAGGTGAATTATGAGAAATGACGAGATGTATCTTCAGCTTTATATAATCCGCCATGCCGAAAGTATGGGTAACATTGAAACGGATGAGCCTTTTGATAAAACAAATCCTCCGCTTACACCTCACGGCAAAAAACAGGCTCGTGCACTCGGGAAAAGATTTGAAAGTCTTGATGATTTTACATTATATGTCAGCCCGCTTGACAGAGCCAAAGAAACGGCTTGCTGTATTTCGGATAAAATGATAATTGATTTCGATTTGCTTGAAAGGGGAGTCAGAAAAACCGAAAACGGTTTTGAAGATTTTGACGAAAGCGACGAAGAGTGCGTTGAAAGGGCGAAAAGAGTTATTGACAGAATAAAATCCAAACACCGCAATCATGAAAATGTTATAATCGTTGCACACGGAATGTATGCTCAGTTTTTAATCAGGGCTGCACTTGAAATTCCGCACGGAATAATGAGATTTTCGGTTTATAATGCATCTGTCAGTAAAATAAATTTTTGTGAAACAGAACTTCCCAAACTTGCTTTGCAGAATGATGTTTCACATCTTTTTGAAACAGATGGAGAAAAGCTTTTCTGGATGTAAAAATACCGCCAAAACCGTTATGGCTTTGGCGGTTAATTTTATATTTTTATAATTTCAAGGTCGTTACAGATTTTATCAAGAATTTTTTCATTAATTGAATCGGGTGTATCAGCAAGCTGAATGGTAAAATATGCAGAAACATTTTCAGATGCAGCATAAATTACATTCAGAACGGTATAGCCGAGATCAGGTCTTATTTCATAAGTAACGGCGTATTTTCTGCCGTTTGATTCGTGCTTGACTGCTTTTACCGCTGAATCTTTTTCAACTGTATATGAATCAATAACAGAATCAATTGATGCGTCAATATCGGTTGTGTGTTTTCTGATATGAAGATTAATATTCTGATATTCGTATCCGCTTTTTGCTTTAACTTTGTTCTTTAATGAATATGTAACCGTACTGTCAGCAAGAACTGAAATTTTTATTTCTTCGCAATTCTTGTATTCTGACAAAATATCAGGATAATACATCAATTCTTCAGATGAATTATTAAGCTGAGAAATAAAATATCCGGTATTATCTGTTTTGTTACATGATGAGAAAGTAAAAATACAGATAATCAAACATAAAATAGCAATGAATTTTTTCATATTTTACCTCAGGGCATATAAGGATTATCGCTGAATTCATAATTTTCAGGCATAATCATCGGTCTGAAATAATTGATTGTGTAATCAATGCCCCACTGTCCTTTTTTACCCTGCCAATACTGTGAATGAGGTTCAATTGAAAGCATACCGTTATAGTCTTTTGTATAAAGAATATCCATAGCCGCACCCCAGTTTATGCTGTCAAGTCCTGCGGGTGCATCATCATAAACATCGTTATCAAAATATACGCAGCCCTTGAGGTGGAAGTGATAGAATCTGTCACCCCAATCACGCATTTCTGCAAGATAATTGCCGTTATCATAAATGCAATGTGAAATATCGTATTTAATTCCAAGCTCAGGGAGTGCAGAAAGAACAATTTCCCAAACTTTGGGTTCAACAACAAAGTTTTCCCATCGGCAGTTATAAACGGCGATCTTTACACCTTTATCTTTTGCAAAATCAATAAGCTTACGAAGATAATCAATAGCGATGTTACAGTTTTCATAAAAGCTTTTGCTATCAATATAGTTTACGCCGCAGTTATAAACGGGGCAACCGATAATTGATGCTGCTTCTATAAGGTTCAGATCATTTTGAAGTGCTTCGGGAATGACATCTCCGTTGTCATCAATTCTTGTCATACCCCATCTGCCCATTGAACCGACAGCTACGTTATATTTTTCAGCATATCCTTTGATTTCTTTTGCATTTGCAAGAAATTCTGCTGAGTCATATTTGTAGTTAACACAGAACTCAACTGCTTCAAGACCTTTGTCGTGAACATATTTTATGCAGCCTTCGCTCCAACCGTTTATTATTCCGAGTTTCATAAAATCAATCCTTTCTGATTATTACAACATTTTTTTCTATAAGTTCAACCGGGTGGTATGAAAGTTTGGATTTTCTCAAACCTTCATCACCGCAGTCTTCCTCTCGGTTAACAAATTTAATATCATCACCCGATGCGTACATTCTTAAAAACTGATTTGTCAGCATCTGATATGCACCTGCATAAGAAATATCAGCCTTTTCGATATGACAAAACAGTGTATCTCCGATAATTTCTCCGACAGAATATCCGATTATTTTACTGTCAACACGAAGTACACCGCCGAGCATACCGTATTTATCATAGTTTTTAAGAACTTCACAGCACATTTCAAGTTCGAGTGAAGCACTTTCATCTTTTTGAGAATTAAAAGTGAAATTATTTGTGAATTCAATAAGTTCGGGAATGTTTTTTTCGTTAATATCTTCAAACGACCAATCTGCATAAAGCTTTCTGAATTTATTGATATGATTTCTTGGCGTTGAATATTTTCTGCCGATAAGATTCAGCAATGATTCTTTATCATAAATATAATCAAACCAATCTCTGTCTGCATCAGCATTTATATCGGAATATTTTTCTTTAAGATATGAAAGGTCATTGGAATTAACCGAGCATAATACCATAGGTATATTCATTTCGTTACAATGTTTTTCGATTTCCGATAAGGCTTTATCCGTGTTTCTGCCGATTGGGTATGAGAAACAGAATTCGCCCTTGAAATTTGCTGACAAAACAAGTGTGCCGTCAATTATTGCATAACAGTTTTCAAAATAATTTCTCCACATAACAGTTGCACCGACTGATCTGTCACACTGTCTTGACGGATAAGCAGAAAAATATGCTTTCAGTTGCGGAATATCATTCATTTCTATTTTCTTAAATTCTAACATAAATTCCCCTTGAATAATTCAAAATTATTAATATTATATCATTATCTTTTATGAATGTAAATATTTTCATTTTACTAAACAAAACAAAAAATTCTATTGCATATATTTATATGTTCTGTTATAGTTATAATATATTTTAAAAATGAGGTGCCTATATGATTAAGCCTTATACGCTCAAACCGCATTTGTGCAGATTTTGTTCTTTTTATGAGAACGGAGATTCAAATATTCCTGCGGAACTTTTTACTGTTGAATCAGAAAAGCCGTCGCTTGACGGATTCCCTTATCCGTTACCTTCAAAAAAAGGCGACTATTCTTGTTTTGCAAAAACAGGTGACATTGAATGGTACGGTGCATCAAACGGTCTTACACGTTATGATAAAAACGCTGAAAGAGAAGAAGATATTATAATGTATTTCAGTGCACCCAGAGATTTGCTTGATAACAATATCAAAGCGATTATGCCCGACGGTGATAACGTTTGGGTTCTCACGGATACAGGTGCAGCTTATATAGAAATGAAGCTTATCGGTGCTGAAGAAAAGGCTGATATTCTTCTTGATGAAACTCTCAGAGTTGTCAGCCGCAGAGGTATGATAAGCCAGAGACATCTTAAAGAAGCAAGAAATCTTGATTCTGCACTGCCTTACGGCCATTCGGATAATGACGGCAGTTTTACATCGGGCTACGCAATCGGTGAAATCCTTAAATATGCTACCTTTAAGCGTGAAAAAGGTCCCGACCATCCCGACACAATAAAAGCAAAAGCTATTGCAACAAACGCAGTTGAAGCAAACCTGCTTCTTCTTCATATTCATTCAAGAGGTAACGGTTTTGCCGCAAGAACATATCTTTGTGCAGATGAGCCTGTTCCCGATGACGGTTTGTTTTTCAGAATAACAGACGGTAAAGCAACCTGCCTTGAAACAACAGATTCAATAAACAGGGGAGTAAACGGTGCTGTTATTGATGCATCGGCAGAAGTTCCTCCCAGACTTGCAAAGCTTTATACAGATCTCGGATACACAATAAATGATATTATCTATAAAGCAGATACAAGCAGTGATGAAATAACTCATCATTTCCTTCATATGCTTTATGCATACGAGCATCTTGCCTGCGATGACCCCGAGCTTGCTGAACTTATAAAGATTTCAACAGTAGCTCTTATGAATCATATTATTGACCACGGTTATGAGCTTCACGATTTCGAAGGAAAGCCCACAACCTGGGCGAAGTGGAGCCCCGAATATTTTGAAACCGAGTTCGGTTGGGTAGACGGTACTCTCAACTCAGCTCAGCTTCTTATGTATTTGCTTGTAACAATGAAGATTACAGGCGAGCAGGGTAAGTGGAGAGAACATTACGACCACCTTATAAACGATCTCGGTTATGCAGACAGAGCCGAGAAGCATTTTGACAGACTTTATCAGGCTAGTCTTTCGGGCGATTTTATTTTTGTTGAAGATATTATGTACGGCGACCATATGCTTGCTGTTCTTGCTTATACAGGTCTTTGTATTCTTGAAAAGGATGAAACCCTTCTTGCTAAGTACAGAAAGGGCTTCAAAGCATGGAGAACATCTCTTGAAAGAGAGCATAATCCCGGTTATGATCTTCCTTATCTTATCTCTTGCCCCGATGAAGAAATTGATTTTGAACGTCTTGCAGAGTGGTTCTACAGAACAAATGCAAGCCGCCTTGCTGCGGGTGTTTCACTTGTCGGCAGACACGATGTTCCCGTTAAAGATTTAAAACTCGGCGGTCAGGAAATATCAATTCTTCTTCCTCCCGACGAAAGATTTATTTCAAAGTATGACCGCAATCCTCTTTACTATAAAAATGAGGATTCGGGCGGCGTAATGGTTGTTGAAAGCTGCTATGTTTACACATTTGCATACTGGTTCGGCAGATATTACGGATTTTTTGAATAATGAGGTGCAGCTATGAATAATAAAATACATATTATCGGCAATGCCCATCTTGACCCTATCTGGCTCTGGAGATGGCAGGAAGGATGCGGTGAAGTTCTTCAGACCTTCAGATGTGCTGTTGAAAGAATAAAACAATACAAAGGTTTTGTATTTACCTGCTCTTCGGCATCATATTATAAATGGGTTGAAGAGATTGATCCTGAGCTTTTTGCTGAAATAAAAAAACTTGTAAAAAAAGGCAAGTGGGTGCCCGTAAACGGTTGGTGGGTACAGCCTGACTGCAATATGCTGAGTGCTGAAAGTTTTGCACGTCAGGCACTTTACAGCCAGCTTTATTATTATGAAAAGTTCGGCAAAATCTGTAAGACAGGTTATAATGTTGATTCATTCGGTCATAATGCGATGCTTCCTCAACTTCTCAACAACGGCGGAATGAGATGCTATGTTATGATGCGTCCTGGTATGAACGAAAACGCAGATATTCCCGAAAATCTTTTTTGGTGGGACAGTGCAGACGGTTCAAGAGTTCTTACCTACAGAATTCCTTACAGCTACGGTGTTACAGGTAAAAAAGATATTGACCGTGAGCTTCCTCTTCTTAAAGAACGCGTTGAAAACAACGGTCACGGTATGATGTTTTTCTTTGGTGTCGGTAACCACGGTGGCGGACCCACAAAGGGTGATATGGATTATATCACAGAACTTATGGATAACGGCTACGAAGAGCTTGAATATTCATCACCCGATGATTATTTTGAAGAAATGTGTGCAGATAAACTTGATCTTCCCACATGGAATGATGAGCTTCAGCATCACGCAAGCGGTTGCTATTCTGCAACATCTCTTGTTAAACAGCTTAACAGAAAAGCTGAATACTGGCTTGCCAATGCCGAAAAATGGAATACAATTACCGCTAAAATCACAAACATTCCCAAAGCAACCGAAGATTTCGGCAAAGCTTGGCAGGAAGTTTGCTTCAATCAGTTCCACGATATACTTTGCGGATGTTCGATTATGGAAGCTTATGATGATGTCCGCGATTCAATGGGTTATGCAATGAAAATTGCCGCAAATGAAGAAAACAAAGCGATGCTTAAAATTGCGGAGAATGTTGATACATGGCTTGACGGTGTAACGGATGCACAGTCACTTGTTGCACGTCATCATTGCAGAAATCTTAAATTCCCCAGACCGGTTATCGTATTCAACCCCAATTCCTTTGAAGTTGAAACAACGGTCAGAACATATCATCCTTCAAAGAAGGTTGAAGACAGCAACGGTAACAGCGTTATTTTCCAGAATGTACGCTCGTCCCGTTCAAACGATTCACATCTTGATACCGTATTAAGTGTTAAACTTCCCGCACTCGGTTATTCAACATATTGGCTCTGGCACGAAGATTCCGAATATACTGAAAAAGCTGTTTTTGATTCTGATGTTATTGCGAATGATTATACAATTGAAAACAAATACATTAAAGTTGTTTTTGATGATAAAACAGGCGGTATAAAGAGTCTTGTAACAAAAGAAAACGGTTCAGAGTTTGTCGGCGGCGATTTCTGTGTTCCTACCGTAATCGACAACAGTGAACCCGATACCTGGGCACATAATATCTTCAAGTTTGATAAAGTTATCGGCAAAATGGAGCTTGATTCAATTGAACTTATTGAAAACGGCCCCGCAAGAGCTGTCATAAGAGTCAAGCATACATTCGGTAAATCATATCTTTCTCAGGATTATATTCTTGATACAGACAGTAAGATTCTTCGTTCAAAGTGCAGAGTATTATGGCAGGAACCTTTAACTATACTCAAAATGCCTGTTACAGTTGAAGGTGAAAATCCGATTTCAACTTATGAAATCCCCGCGGGTTATATCAAAAGACCTTGTAACGGCGAAGAAGAACCCGCCCTCACCTGGGGCGATATTACTGCAGGCAACGAAGCCCGTAAGGGTGTTGCTCTTATCAGCAATGCAAAATACAGCTATGATTGTGCTGAAAACACACTCAGACTCACTATGATCAGAAATTCAATTTTTGCAGATCATTATTCAGACAGACCTGCAGCTGATTTCAGCTATTGTGACGAAGGCTTACACCGATTTGAATATGCAATTTATCCTCATTGCGGTGAAGCAGAAACAAGCGGAATTCAGAAGATTGCCTCATTGTTCAATTCACGCCCTGTTACCGTTCCTGCGGGATATCACAAAGGTAATCTTCCCCGTAAAAAGAGCTTCATAAGCATCAATAAACCTAATATCCGTCTTGAAGCATTCAAATTCTGTGAAGACGGTTCAGGGGATATTGT